>JBKGUS010000345.1:0-40921 GCA_046462295.1 Thermoleophilaceae bacterium
GGATGCGAGATCAGCGAGGCCGCCATGTCGAACTGCCCGATCGAGGCGCTGACCTCGTTGTCCGCCTTGGGCGGAATCCCGCCGCCCTCGCGGACGAGCCAGCGGACCAGCTCCGCTCGGTGGCGCTCCATGAGCTCAGCCGCGCGGCGCTGGTCCGCTGGCTCGTCCGCGAGGGCGGCGGGATCCCGCCCAAGGCGGACAACGAGGTCAGCGCCTCGATCGGGCAGTTCGACATGGCGGCCTCGCTGATCTCGCATCCACTCGGCCAGGAGCTGCCCACGGCCATACCGGGGCGGCACAGCATGGCGCGCCGCGTCCCGGTGGGCGTAGTCGGCGTGATCTGCCCTTGGAACTTCCCGCTGGTGCTGCCGGCGCGCTCGGTCGGCCCCGCGCTCGCGCTCGGGAACGCGGTGATCCTCAAGGCCGACCCCAACACCCCCGTCAGCGGAGGCGTGCTGACGGCGCGGATCTTCGAGAAGGCGGGCCTGCCGGAGGGCGTGCTCCACGTCATGGCCGGAGGCGCCGAGGTCGGGCAGGCGATCGTCGAGGACCCGAACGTGCGCATGATCTCCTTCACCGGCTCGACAGCGACCGGCCGGAAGGTCGGCGAGGCGGCCGGCCGCCACCTCAAGCGCATGGTCCTGGAGATGGGCGGTAACAGCCCGCTCGTGGTGCTCGAGGACGCCGACATCGAGGCGGCCTCGTCCGCCGGAGCGTGGGGCTCGTTCATCCACCAGGGGCAGGTCTGCCTCGCGGTGAGTAGGCACCTGGTGCACGAGAGCATCGCCGACGACTACGTGAAGGCCTTGGCGGAGCGCGCCTCGCACCTGCCGGTGGGGAACCCTGACAAGGAGGAGGTCGCGCTGGGCCCGATCATCAATGAGAACCAGGTGCGGCGCGTGGAGCGGATCGTCGAGGACAGCGTCTCGCAGGGCGCGCGCATCGTGACCGGGGGCAGTCACGAGGGCCCCTTCTTCGAGGCCACCGTGCTGGGCGACGTGACCACGTCGATGCCCGCGTTCACGGACGAGATCTTCGGGCCGGTGGCCCCGGTGGTCCGGTTCAGGGACGACGCCGAGGCGGTCGAGCTGGCGAACAAGACGGATTACGGACTGGTTGCGGCGGTGCAGTCGGGCTCGCAGGACCGCGCGGCCGTCGTGGCCGAGCAGCTCCGGGCCGGCATGGTCCACGTCAACGACAGCACGATCAACGAAGAGCCGCCCGCACCGTTCGGCGGCTTCGGGTGCTCGAGCAACGGCGGCCACTTCGGCGGCGTGGCGAACCTCGAGCTGTGGACCGAATGGCGGTGGGTGACGACGCGCGAGAAGGCGGAGCCGTTCCCCTTCTGAGACGCTGGCGCCAATGATCGACGTCGATGCCGTCAAGGCGATCGACGTGCACACGCACGCCGAGGTCTCGCGGGACGGCCACGACCCGATGCCGCCCGAGCTGCGCGAGGCGGCGCGGCGCTACTTCAAGGGCGAGGGTGAACAGCCGACCGCGCAGGACGTGGCGGACTACTACCGCGAGCGCGAGATGGCCTGCGTGATCTTCACGGTCGACTACGAGAGCCGCAGCGGGAGGCGTCCGGTCCCCAACGAGGAGGTCGCGGAGGTCGCCTCCGCCAACCCCGACGTGCTCATCCCGTTCGCCAGCGTCGATCCCGCGCGCCCGGACGCGGTCGAGCGGGCCCGCCGGCTGATCACCGACCACGGCGTGCGCGGGTTCAAGTTCCATCCGAACATCCAGGAGTTCTTCCCGAACGATAGGAGCGCGTACCCGCTCTACGAGGTGATCGCCGAGGCGCGCCTGCCCGCGCTGTTCCACACCGGTCACAGCGGGATCGGGTCGGGAGTGCCGGGTGGCGGCGGCCTCCGGCTCAAGTACTCGAACCCGATCTACGTCGACGACGTGGCGGCCGACTTCCCGGAGATGCCGATCGTGCTGGCGCACCCGTCCTTCCCCTGGCAGGACGAGGCGATATCGATCGCCATGCACAAGCCCGAGGTCTACATCGACCTGTCCGGCTGGTCGCCGAAGTACTTCCCGCCGCAGCTCGTTCGGTACGCGAACACCCTGCTCAAGCACCAGGTCCTGTTCGGCTCGGACTTCCCGATGATCACCCCCGACCGCTGGCTGCGGGACTTCGAGCAGCTCGACTTCGACGACGAGGTGAAGCCGCTCGTGCTGAAGGAGAACGCCGCGCGACTGCTCGGGCTGAGAGGAGAGGGCCCAGGAGGGCGCCGGCATCAGTGACCTGAGCGCCACGCGCATCTCGCGGCTGGTGCGGGGACGCGAGCTCGGGCGCCGGGAGGTGGTGGAGGCCTACGCGGCCCGCATCGAGGAGCGGAACCCGGCGCTCAATGCGCTGGTCGACCTCCGTCTCGAGGCGGCTCTCGCGGAGGCGGACGGCCGCGCGGCGGGCGGGGCGCTCAGCGGCGTGCCGGTCTCGGTCAAGCACAACTTCGACGTGGCGGGCCTGCCCACCACGCTCGGGATCCGCTCGCGCGCAGGGCTCGTGGCGGAGCACGACGAGCTCGCCGTGCGGCGGTTGCGCGAGGCGGGCGCGATCGTGCTCGGCAAGGCGAACATGCCCGACCTGGCGCTCCGCTGGAACACGGTCAGCTCGCTGCACGGTACGACGCCCAACCCGCGCGATCCCGAGCGCTCGGCGGGCGGATCGTCCGGCGGTGACGCGGCCGCGGTCGCCGCAGGCATGTCGGCGCTCGGCCTGGGGTCCGACTACGGCGGATCGATCCGGGTGCCGGCGAGCTGGTGCGGCGTGGCGGGGTTCCGTCCCACCACCGGGCTCGTGCCCCGCGCGCCCACGCTGCCGCCCCACGACTTCCCGCCGTCGTACGACCTGATGGCCTCGAGCGCCGTGGTCGCCCGCTCCGTGGCGGACCTCGAGCTCGCCTTCGACGTGCTGCGCGGAGCGTCGAGCCAGGATCCGGCGAGCGTTCCGGTCGAGCCCGCAGCGGCCGGGCCACCCGGCCGGGTGGCGCTGGTGATGGGCGAGACCGGAGCGCTGGTCGAGTCCGAGGTCGAGCTTGCGGTGCGGGCGGCGGCCGAGGCGCTGGGTGCTGCCGGCTACCGGGTCGAGGAGGGCGTCGCGCCTGACCTCAGCCGGGCGCCGGAGCTGTGGGCCGAGATCGTGGGCACCGAGCTGGTCCAGCAGCGGCTGCCGCTCGTCCGGGATGAGATCGGCGTGTCGGCGCTCCAGCACGTCGAGGCGCTGTTCGGCCAGTTCGAGCTTGGGCCGGGAGCCCGGCGCTACCTCGCCGCGCTGCTCGAGCGCCGCGCCCTCGCGCGCTCCGTGGCGGCCTGGATGGAGGACCACCCGCTCGTGCTCTGCCCCGTGGCCGGCATGAGCGCGCCGCCGCTCGACTTCGACGACGACCTCAGCCTCGACGCGACGCGCGACCTGTTCGACCGGATGCGCAGCGTGCTGTGGGTGAACCTGTTCGGCCTGCCGGCGGTGGCCCTCGGGGACGGCGCGCAGATCGTCGCGAGGCGCTTCCACGACCGCGCCGCGCTGCAAGCGGCAAGGCTATGCCTGGGGTCCTGATCGCCGGCGCCGGGCCGGTGGGGCTGATCACCGCCCTGGGGTTGGCGCGCGCCGGGGTCGAGGTGACGGTGCTGGAGGCCGAGCCGCGGATCGTCGAGTCGCCGCGGGCGGCCGTCTACCACTGGACGGTGCTCGAGCCGTTCGAGCGGCTCGGGATCCTCGCCGACGTCGAGGCGCGCGGTTTGCCCAAGCAGGACTACGCCTTTCGGGTGTTCGAGACCGGCGAGACGATCCCGTACAGCATCGGCGCGCTTGCCGACGAGACGCCATACGCCTACAACGTCCACCTCGGCCAACACGAGCTCGCCGCCATCGCGCTCGAGCACCTCGAGCGCCTGCCCGGCGCGCGGGTGAGCTTCGGCGCGCGCGTGACGGCCCTCGCCCACGACCGCGGCGGAGCGACGGTGGCGGCGGCCACACCGGACGGGCGGCTCGAGCTGCGCGGCGACTGGCTGATCGGCGCCGACGGCGGTCGCAGTACGGTGCGCGGGGCGCTCGGCCTCTCGTTCGAGGGTTTCACGTGGCCCGAGCGCTTCGTGGCGACCAACGTGCGCCACGACTTCGACCGGCACGGCTACGCGCTGGCCACCTTCCAGATCGATCACGTTCACGGCGCCGTGATCGTGAAGCTCGACGACACGGGCCTCTGGCGCTGCACCTACAGCGAGGATGCGAGCCTGCCCGAGGAGACCGTCTCCGAGCGGCTGCCGGGGCACTTCGCCGTGCTCCTCCCCGGCGACGAGGGCTACGAGCTCGCGAGCCACGCGCCGTACAAGATGCACCAGCGCGCCGCGGACCGCTTCCGCGTCGGGCGCGTCCTGCTGGCCGGCGACGCGGCGCACGTGACCAACCCGACGGGCGGGCTCGGCCTGACCTCGGGCCTGTTCGACGCCTTCGCCCTCTACGAGGCGCTCGCCGCGGTGGTGCTCGACGGCGCCGAGGAGGCCGTGCTCGACGCGTGGGCCGAGGAGCGGCGGCGCCTCTTCCTGGAGCTGGCCTCCCCCGCGGCCAGCGAGCTGAAGCGGCTGATCTTCAGCGAGGCCGATCCCGAGCGCCGCCGCGAGGACCTGGAGGGGATCAGGCGGTGGACGAGCGACCGCGACCTGCTGCGCGAGCGGCTCCGCTTCACGGCGAAGCTCCGCAGCGCGCCCCTGGGGATGAGCTCGTGAGCGCCGATCCCGACGTCGTCACGAGCGGCTTCGCGGACGAGACGGTCGACCTGAACGGCGCTGCGGTCCATCTCCTCCGCGGCGGGTCGGGACCGCCGATCCTCTACCTGCACGGCGGCGGGGCGGCGGGCCTGTGGCGACGCTTCCACGCGCTGCTCGCGGAGCGCTTCGAGGTCCACGCCCCCGACCACCCCGGCTTCGGCGGCTCCGCCGAGCGGGCGGACCTGGCCGACGTAGCTGGGCTCGCGTCCCACTACGTCGACCTGTCCGAGCGCCTCGAGCTCGGGCGCGCCCTGCTCGTCGGCGCCTCGTTCGGGGGCCGCGTCGCGTGCGAGCTCGCCCTGCGCGCGCCGGAGCGCTTCAGCCGGGTAGTGCTGCTGGCACCGGTCGGGCTCGACCTCCCCGGTCATCCCGTCACGCCGCTGTTCCCGCGACCGCGCGAGGAGGCACGCGACATGCTCTTCCATGACCCGGAGCTCGCGCGACGGTTCTCGAGCGGGTCGGAGTTCGGCTGCGTCCTCGGCACCGAGCGCGACCACCGTGCGCTGGAACGCTTCCGGCCCACCGGCGACGTGGCGCCCTGCCTCGGGAGCATCACGCTGCCCACGCTCGTGATCTGGGGCGACACGGACGTCGTCGTGCCGCCCGCGCACGGCGAGCGATTCGCCGCCCTCGTACCCGGCGCCCGCCTGCACACGATCCCTGGCTGCGGCCATGGCCTGCCCTTCGAGGCACCCGAGGCGGTGGCCCGGGCGATCGCCGACTTCGACCAACGAGGAGGAACCTCATGACCGACCTGTTCGGGGAACCCCGCCCCGTGCGCGCGCTGGGCGATCTGTTCACGAACATCTGGCAGGTCGCCTACGTGACCACGGACCTGGACCGCGGGATGCAAACCCTGCGCGAGGGCTTCGGCGTCGAGAACTGCACCGAGGTGCCCACCGACGGCGCGACCTTCCTCCGCGGGGACGAGCCCGCCGACTGGGATGCCCGCATCGCGATGGGGGCGCGCGGCGGCGCGATCGTCGAGCTGATCGAGCCCGTTGGAGGCGAGGTGGACTTCTACCGCCGCTTCCTACCGGAGGACGGCTCGGCCGCGCTGCGCTTCCACCACCTGGCGACGTTTATCCCGACCGGCGACGAGGCGTGGAGCTCCCTGAGGGAAGTGCTGGCCGCCGCGGGGCTGAACGTCGACTACACCGTGCTGATTCCCGACCGCGTGCGCGCCGGCTACGTGGACACCACCGCGGAGCTGGGCCACTTCCTGGAGGTGTGCCAGCTCCAGGAGGCCGACATCGAGTTCTTCAGCGGGCTCGTGGAGCAGAGCGCGTAGCCAATACGACCTTCCCCCGCAGCCCGCCCGCCTCGGCGAGCTCGTGGCCGCGCGCCGCCTCCTCGAGCGGCAGCAGATGCGCCACGCGCGTACGCAGGCGCCCGGCGGCGAGCTGCTCCGCGAGGCCGCTCAGCAGCGCGGCGTCGGGCTTCACGAGGATGGTCTCGTAGCGCAGGGCGCGGTCGGGCTCCGGCGGGTCGGGCGGGCGGGTGAAGACGGCCATGCCGCCGTCGCGCAGAGCCGCGGTCGACGCGCGCGGGCCGAGCGGGACGGCGTCGAGCACGCCGTCCACCGGCTCGATGCCACTGAGGTCGGCGTCGCGCGCGAGCACCTCGTGCGCGCCCAGCGACGCGACCCATTCCTCGTCGTCGCGTCCCGCGACGGCGATCACGCGCAGGCCGTCGGCGACCGCCAGCTGCACGGCGAACCCGCCGACCCCGCCGCTCGCCCCGGTCACGAGGAGCGTGTCGCCCGCGGGGAGACCGAGCAGGTCGAGCGACTGGCGCGCAGTCAGCGCGTTCAGGGGCAGGGTGGCCGCCTCCTCGAAGGGAACGCCCTCGGGCAAAGGCGCGAGCCAGGAGGGATCGACCGCGGCCCGCTCCGCGTACGCCCCGACGCGCCCGCCGATCTGGACGAACGGGATCATGCCCACGACCCGGGCGCCGGGGGCGTAGGCGTCGGCGCCGCTCGCCAGCACCTCGCCGGCCAGGTCCCATCCCGGCACGAACGGGGGCTGGAGGTCGGGCATGCGCCTACGGCCTGAACCCGCGCGCGTCGACAGGTCGGTCGGGTTGACGGTCGTGGCGCGGATCGCGACGAGCACCTCGCCCGCTCCCCGTTCGGGATCGGGGCGCTCGGCCGGCCGCAACGCGTCAGGCGCGCCGAACTCGGTGACCTCGGCGACCTGCAATCAGCGCCCCCTCGCGTAGGCCACGAACGCGTCGATCGAGTCCGGATCCGCGAGCGCGTCGCGGCTCGCGACCTGCTCCGCAGGCGTGCCCTGGAGGATCCGCTTGACCGGCAGCTCGAGCTTCTTGCCGGTCATGGTCCGCGGGATCGCCGGCACCGCCTCCACGGCGTCCGGTACGTGTCGCGGCGAGAGCGCGCCGCGGAGCGCCGCGCCGATCCGCGCCCGGAGCTCGTCGCTGAGCGACTCCCCCTCGCGCAGCTGGACGAACAGCAGCAGCTCGCCCGGCCCGCCCTCCGGGTCCTCGAGGTGCACCACGAGGCTGTCGAGCACCTCGTGGACGTCCTCCACGACGGCGTAGAACTCGCCGGTTCCGAGGCGAACGCCGCCGCGGTTCAGGGTGGCGTCGGAGCGGCCCGTGACCACGCAGCTGCCGCGCTCCGTGAAGAGGATCCAGTCGCCGAAGCGCCAGACACCCGGGTAGACGTCGAAGTACGCCTCCCGATAGCGCTCGTCACCCGGGTCGTTCCAGAAGCCGACCGGCATGGAGGGCATCGGCTGGCGGATCACCAGCTCGCCGAGCTCCCCGACCACCTCGCGCCCCTTGGGGTCGAAGGCGGCCGAGTCCACCGCGAGGCATCGTCCCGCGATCTCGCCGCGGTAGACCGGCTGCATCGGGCTCCCCTGCACGATTCCGCAGCACACGTCGGTTCCGCCGCTCCCCACGTTGAGCAGCGCGTCCGGTCCGAGCTGCTCGTAGACCCAGTCGTACCCCTCGCCGGGCAGGGGGGAGCCCCCGGCGATCAGCTGGCGGATGCTCGACAGGTCGCAATCGTGCCCGGGCCGCAGGCCGGCCTTGCGGCAGGCCATGAGGAACGCCGGCCCGGCGCCCATGTGGGTCGGACGGACCTCCTCGGCCAGCCGCCACTGGGCCGCCAGGTCCGGGTACGCCGGGTTGCCGTCGATCGTCACGATCGAGGCGCGGAACAGCAGCGTGGAGACCACCGCGTTCCACATCATCCAGGCGGTGGTGGTGAACCACATGAGCCTGTCGCCGGGACCGAAGTCCCAGTCCAGCCCCTGGTTCTTGAAGTGCTCCACCAGGATGCCGCCGTGCCGGTGCACGATCGCCTTGGGAAGCCCGGTGGTGCCGGACGAGAACAGCACGTACAGCGGGTGGCCGAACGGCACCGGGTCGAAGCGAAGCGGTCCTGCCTCGGCGAGCAGCTCGTCCCAACCGGTCGAGTCCGGCAGCGCGTCGTCCGCGCCGCCGGCGTAGGGGACGTGGACCACATGCTCGAGCGACGGCAGAGCGCCGCGGACCTGAGCGACCTGGGCGCGCCGGTCGATCGGCTTGTCGCCGTACCGGTAGCCCGCGATCGCGAGCAGCACCGTCGGCTCGATGATCCCGAAACGGTCGATCACGCTGCGCGGACCGAACTCCGTGGCGCACGTCGCCCAGACGGCGCCAAGACTGGCCGTGGCGAGGAACGCGATCAGGGTCTCGGGGATGTTCGGCAGGTACGCCGCGACGCGGTCGCCGGGCCCGACGCCGAGCCGCTGGAGGCCCGTGCGCGCCCGTGCGACCTGGTCGCGCAGGTCGCCGAAGGTCAGCTCGAATGGCGCGCGGGTCTGAGAGTGGGCCACGACCGCCACCGCGCCGGTGTCCTGCTCGGTACCCAGCATGTGCTCGGCGTAGTTGAGGCGCGCGCCCGAGAACCACTCGGCCCCCGGCATGTCGCGGGAGCCGAGGACGCGCTCGTACGGCGCGTGCGACCGCACCCCGAAGAAGTCCCACAGCGCCCCCCAGAAGCCCTCGAGGTCCGACACCGACCAGGCGAACAGCTCGTCGTATCCGTCGAGGTCGCGGCCACGAGTGTCGCGGACGAAGTCGAGGAAGTGGCCCATCCGCGTGGTCTCCCGCACGTCCGCCGGCGGCGACCACATCACCTCGCCGAGTCCCTTCACAGCCATCCGAGCACCTCCTCCACTCCGTCGACCACCGCGTCCGGCCGGTGCCGCTCCGGCACGCGCGCCAGGTCCACCTTGCCGCTGATGCCGCTGCGAACCAGGATCGTGCGGGACCCGCCGAGGCGGCCCAGCGCGATGTCCATGCCCAGGTCGTCCCCGATCACGGCGAGCGTGTCCGCGGGCAGCCCGAGGCGGTCGCTGATCTCCTGCACGGCGGCCTTCGACGGCTTTCCGACCACCACCGGCCGCGCGCCCGTGACACGGGCGATCCCGGCCGTGACCATCGCGCCGCGGCTGAAGACCAGGCCGTTCGCCCCCCAGTAGCCGCGCTGGTAGTTCCCGGCGAGCAGCCGCGCTCCCTGCGACACGGCGCGGGCGGCCCGCTCCATCCTGTCCAGGTCCACCTCGTCGACGTGCGCGACGAAGACCGCCTCGGCCTCCTCGCCGTCCACGAGCGGCACACCGGCACGCGCCATCCGCTCCGTGGTCGCCTCCGAGGCAAACACGATCACGGGCTGTCCCGGATGCCGGCGCGCGAGATACGACAGCGCGCTGCATACCGGCGTCAGCAGCTCGTGGTCCTCCACCGGCAGGCCGTCCTCGCGCAGTCCCCGCGCGAACGCCTCGGGCCCGACATGGCTGCCGTTCGTGAACAGCACGAGTGGGCGCCCGGACGCCCGGATCGCGTTCAGCAGGTCGACCGCGCCGGGCAGCGGGCGCGCGCGGAAGTCGGAGCCGCGGTGGACGAGCGAGCCGTCGACGTCGAAGACGAAGCCGCGGACGTCGTCAAGCCGCACGGCGCCACACCACCAGGTCTTCGCCCTTCTCGAAGCGCAGATAGGCGATCGAGTCGCGCCGCGCGAGCTCGTGCAGCAGCCGCACCAGCGGGTCGCGGCCGGGACGCGCCAGCGGCGCCGGCCGCTCCGTCCCGCGCTCTCGGATCATCGCGTCCACCTGCTCCTCGGGCATGGTCAGCCGGAGCAGCAGCTCCTCCTCGGGAATGCGGTCGCCGAAGCGCCGCCGGGCGCCCTCGAGGCTCAGCGGCTCGACGTCGCGCAGCTCCGCGGCGCGCGGCAGGGAGAGCACGCGGTCGCGAACGTCCGGGTCGAGCGGTGCGGCCGGCTCGTA
Organism: Thermoleophilaceae bacterium; assembly: GCA_046462295.1. Lineage (GTDB taxonomy): Bacteria > Actinomycetota > Thermoleophilia > Solirubrobacterales > Thermoleophilaceae > JACVRW01. The sequence goes on from JBKGUS010000345.1 coordinate 10,077, forward strand.
GAAGTGCCCGAGGAAGTAGCGGATCATCTCGTCGCCGACGTTCGACCAGCGCTCACCCGAGATGACGTTCATCACCGCCTGCGTGGCGACGAACTGTGAGACGGGCGTGACCATGATCGGGTAGCCCATCTCGGCGCGCACGCGGGTCACCTCCTCGAGGGCCGCGTCGAACAGCTCCGGCCTGCGCATCTCCTCGAGCTGGCGGCGCGTGGTGGTGACCATGCCGCCCGGCATCTGGTGGCGGTAGTACGAGGCGTCGTACTCGGCCGGCGCGCCGAGTGGCAGGCCACGCGCGAGCGCCAGGTCGCGGAAGTGCGCCGAGACCGATTCGAGCGCCTCGAGATCGAGCCGGTGCGAGAAACCCTCGGACTCGAGGTTGCGCAGAGTCGTCTCGGCGGGCGGGTTGGAGGTGCCGTTCGCCGCCGGCGCGACCGCGGTATGGAGCGTGCGGATGCCGGCCCGAAGGCCCTCCATGTAGGCGAGCGGCCCGAGCCCGATCGTGCAGTGGCTGTGCAGCTCGACGGGGCGCGGCGCGAACGCGGCGATGAACCGCGGGGCCAGCTCGCGCACGGCGTCCTGCGTGAGCAGCCCGCCGGGGTCCTTCAGGTACAGGCGGTCGATGTCCGGCGACGCGGCCACGGCCTCGGCGCGCTCGACGTAGTAGTCGTGCGTGTGCGCGGGGCTGATGGAGTAGGTCAGGCCCACGACCACCTCCTCCACGCCCTCCTCGCGCGCCATGCGGGCGATCCGGAGGAGCGACGCCGGATCGTTCGACGGGTCCGCGATCTGGAAGCGGCGGATGCCGTTGCGGGCCACGAGCCTGAACGAGAGCCGGATTACGTCCTCGCCTGCCGGCGTCCACGTGATGAAGCGCATCCCCGTGGTGATGAAGTTGAGCGGTGTGTTAGGTGTCGCCGCGCTCACGAGCCGGATGCGCTCCCACGGATCCTCGCGGTGGAACCGCACCGAGATCGCCATGTGCGTGCTCGAGGTGAAGTCGAGCGCGTGGAACCCGACCCGGTCCATCGTCGGCGCGATCGCGAGGATGTCCGGCGTGGTCAGCCCGGTCGCGCCCCACAGGCTCTGGTTGCCGTCGCGGGTCGTGGTGTCGACTATCTCGACGGTCTCCGTCACGCGGCGACCGCCTCCTCGAGCCAGCGTGTGGTGACGGCGCCGCGCGCGAAGTCGTCGTGGGCCAGGACCGAGGCGAGCAGCTCGCCGTTGGTCTCGACGCCCTCCACCTGGAGCCCGTCGAGCGCCGCACGCACGACGTCCACGGCCGCGTCGCGCTCGGAGCCGACTCCAATGAGCTTCGCCATCAGCGAGTCGTAGTGCGGCGGGATGACGGTGCCCGCTTCGCAATGCGTGTCCACGCGCAGGTTCGGCAGGTCCGGCACGTCGAAGCGGGTGAGCGTGCCCGGGCTCGGGCGGAACCCGTCCGAGACGTCCTCGGCCGTCAGGCGGCACTCGACGGCGTGCCCGGTGATCGCCACGTCGGGCTGGGCGATCCCGAGCGGGTCCCCGGCCGCGAGCTGGAGCTGCTTGGCGACCAGGTCGTACCCGGTGACGGCCTCGGTCACCGGATGCTCCACCTGGATCCGGCAGTTCATCTCCAGGAAGAAGAACTCGTCGCTGCCTGCGTCGACGAGGAACTCCACCGTGCCGAGGTTGCGGTAGCCGATCGCCCGGGCGAAGGCCACGCCCGCCTCGCGGACCGCCTCGCGCGTCGGGCCGGGAAGGAAGGGCGCCGGCGCCTCCTCGATCAGCTTCTGGTGCCGGCGCTGCACCGAGCAGTCGCGTTCCCCGATGTGGATCACCGCTCCCCGATCATCCGCCGCCACCTGCACCTCCACGTGGCGCGCGTCCCGGATGAGGCGCTCCACGTAGAGGCGCTCGTCCCCGAACGCGGCGCGGGCCTCCGCGGCCGCGGCGGGATGGAGCGCCTCCAGCTCGGCCGCGTCGCTCGCGAGCTTGATCCCGCGCCCGCCGCCGCCGCTCGCGGCCTTGAGCAGCACGGGATAGCCCCACTCGTCGGCAAAGTCGTGCGCGTCCGCTGGAGCCGCCGCCCGCCGGCCCGGCACCACCGGCAGGCCGGCCTCGGCGGCGGCCGCGCGGGCGCGGAGCTTGTCGCCCGCCAGCGTCATGACCTCCGGCGGAGGTCCCACGAAGCGGAGGCCGTGCTCGAGGGCCGCCGCCGCGAGCTCGGGGTTCTCGGCCAGGAACCCGTACCCCGGGTGAATCGCGTCGCAGCCCGTGCCGAGGGCCGCCTGAACGACGGTGTCATGGCGAAGGTAGCTCCGCTCCGGGGCCGCGGGGCCGATGCAGACCACCCGGTCGGCGAGCCGCGCCGCGGGGCCCTCGCGGTCGATGTCGGATGCGCCCAGCACTGACTCGAGGCCGAGCTTCCGGCAGGCGCGCACGATCCGGAGGGCGATCTCGCCCCGATTGGCGACGAAGACGCGCGAGATGCTCATGCCGCCGGCTCGACGCGAAACAACGGGTCGCCGTACTCGACGAGCTGCGCGTTCTCGGCGCATATCTCGACGATCGTCCCCGCCACTCCGGCCTGGATCGAGTTCATCATCTTCATCACCTCGATCAGGCAGACCACGGTCCCGGGATCGACCTTCGTGCCGACGTCCACGAACGGCGACGCGCCCGGCGCCCCGGCGCGGTAGAAGGTCCCCAGCATCGGCGCCTCGATCGTGCGCGCGCCGTCGCTTGCGACCGCAGGCGCGGCGGCCGCCCGCTCCGGAGCCGCCGGCTCGGCCGGCTCGGGATCCGGCGGATCCTCCGCCGCCGCAGCGGTGCCGCGCCGCACGTGGAGCCTGAACTCCGGGGTCTCGATGCGCAGCTCGTCGAGCTTCGACTCGTCGATCAGGCGCAGGATCTCGCGCACGTCGTCGTCGCTCAGCGCCATCAGGAGCTTCCCCCGCGCCGCGCGCCGAACGTGTCCATGACGAGGTCCATCGCGGACCGCGATTCGGACGTGCCGGACTCCTTGCGCGTGGCCGTGACCGGCCGCGACTGCAGCAGGAAGAGTTCACCCTCGCGGTCGATCGCCCACTCGATGTCCTGGGGGCCGCCGAAGTGGCCCTCCACCCGGCGCGCCGTCTCGCCGAGCGCGGCGAGCTGTGCGTCTTCGAGACAGGGCGCTTCGATGCGATCGTCGGGAACGTCGCGGCGCACTGCGCCCTTCGGCCCGGGCGTGTACTCCAGGTGCTTGCGGCCGACGGTCCGCCCGAGCACCTCGCCGGTGACCTTGCTCAGTCGGTACTCGTCGGGCGTCACCTCGCCTCCCACCACGGCAAGCCCCAGGCCCCAGCTCGCGTTGACGGCGACCGTGCTGGGATCGCCGCTCACCGGGTTGCAGGTGAACATGACACCGGAGACCGCGGCGTCGACCATCAGCTGGACGGCCACACCCATGGCGGGCGGCTCGCCCGCGGGGCCGAGGCGTTCGCGGTAGCTCGTGGCACGCTCGCCGTGCAGGCTCGCCCAGCAGTCGCGCACGGCGTCGCAGACGGCGTCCACGCCCCGGACCCAGAGGTAGGTCTCCTGCTGGCCCGCGTAGGTGGCCTCGGCGCTGTCCTCGCCGATCGCGCTGGAGCGCACCGCCACCGGCGGGTCGTCCCCGAGCGCCTCGTACGCCGCGGCCACGTCGTCTCGCACGGCGACCGGCACAGGCCGCTCGCCGAGGGCGCTCACGATCGCGTCCGCGGCGGCGTCGGGCGAGAGGCCTGCCTCGTCGAGGAAGCGCCGGTAGGCGTCCGCCGCCAGCGCGAAGCCGGGCGGGACCGGGATCCCGCCCGCGATCAGCTCGCCGAGGCTCGCGCTCTTGCCGCCGAAGCCCGCCGCGTCGGCGGAGCGCAGGTCGGCGAGCGGTCGCGCGTACACGGCGTCAGGCGCCTCCGTCCATGATCGTCACGACGCCCGTCGTTCCGTCCACCCGCAACCGCTGCCCGGTGGTGATCCGGGACGTGGCGGTGCCCGTTCCGACCACGGCGGGCAGCCCGTACTCGCGGGAGACGATCGCGGCGTGGGACATGATCCCGCCGATGTCGGTCACGGTCGCCGCGATCTTGGAGAAGATCGGGGCCCACGCCGGGGACGTGACGGTGCAGACGAGGATCTCGCCGGGGCGGATCGTGTCGAGGTCGCCGAGCCCACGCACCACGCGCGCGGGCCCCTCCACCTCGCCCGGCGACGCGGCCGCCCCGCTCAACTCGTTTCCGCCGTCCGTGCGCGCCCACTCGCGCAGGCGCTGAGGCGTCACGCCCCAGAGCATGACCACGATCGGGTCGCTGACCTCCTCGGGCATCCTGCCGATGGCGGGCGGCGGCGTCCACTCGCTCAGACGCTCGAGCAGCTCCCTGCGCCGGGCCACGATCGGTGGCCACTGCTGCGGGCCGAGCGCCGGGCCGCCGGTCGACCAGGTGAGCGACAGCTCCTCGAGTGCCTCCATGGCCTCGTGACGGGAGAGGTTGAAGATGTCCTCGCCGTCCTCGAGGAAGTCGTGCCGCGCGAGCAGAGCGCCGAACTCGCGGACCTTGTTGAAGAAGCGCGTCTGGAACCAGTAGTCGCAATAGAACTTGTGCTCCTCCACCAGCGGGAACACCGTGCGTGCCAGCCCAAGCAGCTCCTCGAATGTCGGGCGTGCCCCGGCGTCCAGCAGCGAGCCGTACTCCTCGGCCAGGCGGTCGCGCTCCCGAGCGAGCTCGTCGGTCGGGCGGTCGATCTCCTCCCCGGCCTTCAGCGCCTCGATGTGCCCCGTGAGCGACGCGTAGGGGATGGTCGGGTCGTCGTGCCAGCTGCCGTAGTAGTGGTAGAGGCCGTCCCCGGTTCCCATGTTGAACCAGGGGTCCTTCATCTCCTCGAGCTGATCGAGCCAGCGCCGGCCCTCCTCGCTGCGCGCCAGCTCGGCGTCGATCTCATCCGGTGAGCGCCCCTCGGCGAAGGCCGAGTCCACGCCCGCGTCGATCGCGGCCCGCGCGAGCCTGCGCAGCTCCGCGTCGGGCCGGAACAGCACCACGTCGATCCCCGCGACCATCTGGGAGATGTGCTGGTCCGGGATGTCCGGCAGCGCGCCGCGGATGAACTCGGCGAACGTGTGATAGGCGCCGTAGCCGAGCAGCAGGAACTCGAAGTGGTGCTGCCACATCATCTCCGCGCAGCGCAGCGTGTGGGAGAAGGCGCGCAGCAGGTTGACGTTGCTGAGGTTGCGATCGCCGAACACGACCTCGTCCGGCTCGTACTCGGGCAGGTCGGGCACCTCGATCGACTCGACCTCGTGGTTGAGGTCCTTCATCCTGGTGCGCCAGCCGGCGTACAGCTCGTCCCAGTTCTGGAAGTAGTGGCCGGCCCGCTTCTCGAAGTAGCCGGCCCGCTCGGCGATCTTCTCCGGGTCGGTAACCGGGTTGGGGGAGATGTACACGTAGCCGTTGACGATCCGGTAGTCGACGCCCATCGCCGGCGGCACGGCGAAGGCGCGGTTCTGCCAGCCGCCGAGCGTGATGTACGGGTGGTCGACCTCCACCATGTCGAACGGCGGCATCGGGAACGGGAAGTGCAGCGAGTTCCAGAACCAGAGCCGGTTCTCGTCCGACTCGCGGCGGCGTTCGTCGAACACGGACCAGTAGGGGTACATCTCCTGCCAGCCCTCGCAGCCCGGCGGGGTCTCGACGTTGAAGGGATTCGGGAAATCAGCCATCTATGCCAGCCTCTCCGCGAGCCCGCTCGAGATCTTGTGTGCCGCGGCCTCGATCGTAACCATGGGATTCACTCCGAGTCCTGTCGGCAGGACGGCCCCGTCGACGACGTAGAGCCCCCTGACGTCCCACGTCTCTCCGGTCGGGTTGCACACGGAGTCCTCCCGCGAGGTGCCCATGCGCGCGGTGCCCATCAGGTGGAACGACCCCAGGGTCACCTGGGCGGGGCCCCAGCCGCAGCGGTCGGCGGCGTCGAGCAGGCTCTCCCGGCCGCCGTCGCGGCCCGGCTGGTAGGACACCCAGCCCGCGTGCGAGGAGTAGATGCGCCGCGCGCCGCCGGCCTCGAGCAGCTGCGCCGCGCCGTCGAGCCCTCTCCGCATCACGTCGCGGTCGAACTCGGACAGCTCCCAGCGCGGGGACGGCAGCCCGTCGGGCCCTACGACCACCTCGCCGCCGTCGCGTGCCCGCTGGAGCCCGCCGTAGCCGGCCGTGTAGCGAAGCGACTGCATGAGCTCCGCGCTCTCACGTGAGCCCCGCCAGGGGGCGAAGATCGCGAGGATGCTCGGCGGCGTTGCCGCCTGCTCGTACTTGATGCCGTAGCCCTCGCCCATGTCGAGGAACTCGTCGGAGAACGTGGCGCCGAGCGTCCCGTCCCAGGGCCGCACCTCCTCGTCGAAGATGCCCCACGTGAGGAGGACCGGGTGCAGCATCAGGTTTTTCCCCACGTGGCCTCCGTCCATTCCCGAGCGCACCATGATCGCGGGCGTGTGGATTGCGCCGGCGGCGAGCGCCACGGCCTTCGCCCGGACGGTGACCCGGTGCCCGTCGAGCGTCCGCGCCTCCACGCCGCGCGCCCGGCCGCCCTCGATCAGCACCCGGTCGGCGGGCGTCTGAACGAGGATGCGGGCGCCGGCGTCATGGGCGTCCTGCAGCCAGGTGTTCATGGTCGACTGCTTGGCGCCGATCTGGCAGCCGTAGTGGCATAGCCGGCACACCTCCTCGGTGCAGCCCTTGCAGTTGCGCTGCATCACCTCCGAGTGCCAGCCGAGCGACTCGAGGCCCCTGCGCATGGCGTGGTCGCGCTCCGACGGGATGCTGCTCTCGGGACTGATCGACAGCCGCTCCCAGACCACGTCGAGGCTTCGGTCGAAGTCCGGGCCGGCCCAGTCGTCGAGCCCGAAGCGCTCCTTCCAGTCGGCCCGCACGAAGTCGGGCGGACGGAAGCACCACGTGTAGTTGACGACGGTGCCGCCGCCGAGGCAGGATCCGGCGAGCAGGCCGATGCTCTGGTTCTCGGTCGCGACCCCGCCGCCGTTCAGGTAGAGGCGGGCGTAGCCCGACAGCTCGTCGCCGTCGAAGTCCTCCTCGCTGAAGTAGCCCCCGGCCTCCAGCACGACCACGTCGAGGCCCGCCGCGGCGAGCACGCCGGCCGCGGTGCCGCCGCCGGCGCCGGAGCCGACCACGCAGACGTCGCAGTCGAGCTCGGTGTCCTCGCTGATCTCGACCGGCTTGATCCGCTTCGGAGGCGGGTCCGCGGGGGGTCCGAGCGGCCCCGGATAGCCGAGCGCCTCGTGTACGGCGTTCGGTCCGCCGCCCGCCGGCGGGAGGCAGTAGTAGCTCAAGAGGATGCCCTTGCGCAGGGCCTGGAAGGCGGCCCGGCTCTGGACGTCCGGGGAGTCCGCGAAGACGAGCAGCGTGCGTTCGCGCTCGGCCTGCGAGAGCGAGGAGAAGGGCGCCTGCCCGGAGCCGGCGAACTGGTCGTCCCACGCCTCGAGCAGTCCGGCAAACCCGTCCCGCTCGGCCTTCGAGGGGTTGCTGCCGACGGCCATGAGGATCGCCTCGGGCACCCCGAGCTCGGTCGCCGATGGCAGTCCCCCCTCACCCGGAACGAAGGTGTCGCAGATCGAATCCAGCGCCCGCTTGGCCTTGCCGCCGAGGGTCATCTCCACAGCCACACCGCACCTCCTAGTTGATGTCCCCGATCACGACCTTCATCGAGTCGGCGGGGTGCTCCATCGCCCATCGAAGCGCCTCCGGCGCCCGCTCCAGCGGGAACTCCTGCGTCACGAGGCTCTCGAGGCGGTCCCCGTGCCGCTCGACGAAGGCCACGGCCTCGCCGAACTCGTCCCCTTTGCAGCAGCTCACGCCGAGCACGTCGAGCTCCTTGTCGACGAACCCGAAGGCGCGAAGCGAGACCTCGTGGTGCGAGATGCCCACCAGCACCAGCCGCCCCGCGGAAACCACGGCTTCCATCGCCGCCCTGATCGCGTCCGGCACGCCCGTGGCGTCGACCACGACCTCCGGTCCCTCGCCGCCCGACCACTCGCGAATGAGCTCGGTGACCTCCTCGGGAGTGGTCCAGGGCAGCACCTCCGCGCCCATGGCTGAGCCGAGCGCCAGCCGACTCCCGAGGCGGTCCACCATCAGGATGGAGGCGCCGCGCTCGGCGCCCAGCAGGGCAACCGCCTGCCCGATCGGCCCCGCGCCGAGGATCGCCATGTGCTCGCCGGGCTCGACGCGGGCGCGGTTCACGGTCCGCACCGCGATCGACAGCGGCTCCGCGAGCGCCGCAACGGCCGGCCTCGACTCGGTGGTGGGGAACACGAGCGACTCGGGCAGCCGCAGCCTCTCCTGGAGCCCACCGTCGGAGTGGATGCCGATGAGGCTGAAGTTGTCGCACGCGTTGTAGCGGCCGATACGGCACGGGTAGCAGCGCCCACAGGCGCTGAGCGGGTGGAGCGCCACGCTGTCGCCCGAGCTGAGCCCGCGCTCGCAGCCCGAGCCGACCGCCTCGACGACCGCCCCCACCTCATGGCCCTGGATCCTGGGGAACTCGGAGCCGTCGCCCGTCCCGAGCTCGCCGAGGTAGAAATGGAAGTCCGAGCCGCAGATGCCCACCGCCTGCGGCCGCACGATCACCTCGCCGGGACCTGGCTCGCCCGGCGGCTCGACGTCGGCCATCTCCATGACGCCCGTCGCTCGTGTCACGACCGCGCGCACTTCTCAGACCCCGTGGGACATCAGAAGCTGACCGCCGTCCACCGGCACGATGGCGCCCGTCATGAAGCTCGACGCGGGCGAGGCGAGCAGCAGCGCCACGCCCTTCAGCTCGTCCGGTTCGGCCATGCGGCCGAACGCCACGATCTCGCTCCACGCCTCGGGCGGGATCGGCGGCGCGCCGCCGCCGATGTTGGTCTTGAACGGGCCCGGCGCGATCGCGTTGACGTGCACGCCGTGCTTCGCCAGCTCGAGGGCCGCTTGGCGCACCATGACGATCACCGCCGCCTTGGTCGCGGAGTACGAGTAGCCGACCATCGGGTCGGTGCCGAAGCCGGCGGTCGAAGCGGTGACCACGATGCGGCCGCCGCCCTGCTCCTTCATGTGCCGTGCGGCCTCGCGCATCGTGAAGAGCACGCCGTTGAGGTTCACTCCGAGGACCCGCTCCCAGGCCTCGCGGTCCAGGTTCGCGAGCCCCCCGGCCGGGTCGACCACGCCCGCCTCGAGCGAGATCCCGGCGTTCGCGAACGCCACGTCGACCCCGCCCTGCTGCTCGACCAGCTCGTCGAACATCCGCTCGACGGCGGCGGCGTCGGACACGTCCACAAGGGCGGTGCGCACGTCGCGGTCGAGCCGGCCGGCGGCCGCCTCGAGGCCGTCGCCGTCGAGGTCCGCGAGCGTGACCCTCGCTCCGGCCTCGGCCATGACCTCCGCGATCGCGAAGCCGAGCCCGCTCGCCGCCCCGGTCACCAGCACGCGGGCGCCCCGAACGTCGAACAGCTCGGCGGGTCCGCTCACCCCCAGACCTCCCGGGCCACCTCGACGACGCGCCGCAGCTTCGCCCCCTGCTGCTCGCGCGTGACGAGGTTGCCCTCCGCGGTGGACGAGAAGCCGCACTGGGGGGAGAGGCAGAGCTGGTCGATGTCCACGAACCGGCTGGCTTCCTCGATCCGTCGCTTGAGGTCGTCCTTGTTCTCGAGCTCGCCGCGCTTGGTCGTGACGAGGCCGAGTACCACCATCTTCCCCTTCGGCACGAAGCGCAGCGGCTCGAAACCGCCCGAGCGTTCGTCGTCGTACTCGAGGAAGAACCCGTCCACGTCGAGCTCGCCGAAGAGCGCCTCGGCCACGAAGTCGTAGCCGCCCTCGGCGACCCACGACGAGCGGAAGTTGCCGCGGCACATGTGCGTCGTGATCGTGATGCCCTCAGGCCGGTCGGCCAGGGCTTCGCCCAAGTGGCGGATGTACGCCTCGTGGAGGTGCTCGGCGTCCTCCCCGCGGTCGGACATCATCTGCCGCTGCTCAGGGTCGTTCAGATAGGCGAGGCTCGTGTCGTCGAGCTGGAGGTACGTGCAGCCAAGCTCGTGGACCATTCGCACCTGGTTGGCGTAGGCGGCGGTCAGGTCACGCCAGAACTCGTCCCTGTCGGGATAGACCTCGGGGTCGATCGAGGCGGCGCCACCGCGGTAGTGCACCATGCTCGGGGACGGGATCGTCAGTTTCGGCGTCGCCCGCGCCACTGCGTCCCTCAGGAACTCGAAGTCCCGGCCGAAGGTCGGCTCGTGGAGAGCGATCCGGCCGTCGACCTTCAGTGCGGCGGGGGTGAACTCGATGTCCCCGTCCGGGTTGTGGAAGCGCACCACGAGGTCGTCCTCGGCTTTGCTGACTCCTTCGAGCCGGTAGATGAAGTCCATGTGCCACGACGCGCGCCGGAATTCGCCGTCGGTGGCCGACTGAAGCCCGACGTCCTCCTGCATCTGGACCACGTCGCGGATCGCGTCGTCCTCGATCGCGGTCAGCTCCTCGGCGGAGATCCGGCCCGCGGAGAAGTCGTCGCGCGCCTGGAGGAGCTCCGGGGGACGGAGGAGGCTCCCGACGTGATCGGCGCGGAACGGCGGTGCGGCGCGCGGCATCAACTCCCCTCGTTTCTGTTCGGTTTCCCGCGTAGTATCTCGCGCTAAAGCTAATCATCAAACAATTTGACCCGTCGCGCCGGATTGGGTTAAGCTGGCCGCGCATCGTCTCCGGAGGAGGGGCTTTCGTGAGGATCCAGCTCGGTCGGCTTGTGTCGCTGTTGGTGCTGGCACTCACCCTGTCGCTCGTGGTCGCCGCCTGCGGGGACGACGATGACGACGGTGGTGGGGGCGGCGACGGCGGTGGCGGCGGTGCCGCAGAGGTCGAGGAGACCGTCAAGGCGTCGGATTGCGGGCCCAGCCCCGGCGAGCGAGCCTCCGGCGAGCCGATCAAGCTCGGCGCCCTCGCGACCAAGCAGCCCGGAACCGACTTCTCGGAGATCCCGAGGATGGCCGAGGCGTACTTCAAGTGCGTCAACGACAACGGCGGCATCAACGGCCGGCCGATCGAGTACGTGATCGAGACGGAGCAGACCGATCCGGGTCAGGCCGCCTCACAGGCCAGGAAGCTGATCGAGAGCGAGAAGGTGCTCGGGATCGTCGGCAACACCAGCATCATCGAGTGCTCGGTCAACCACGAGTACTACGAGCAGCAGGGCTACTACGTGATCGGGTCGGGCATCGCCCCGGAGTGCTACTCCACGTCGAACTTCGCCGCGGTCAACATGGGCCCGCGCTACAGCTCCGACGGCGCCACCCAGGCGCTGATCCGCCAGGACGTGGACAAGATCGTGCTGGTGCAGTCGAACGTCCCGGGCACGGACTACATCGAAGAGGGCCCGCGACTCATCACCGAGGACGCGGGGCTCGAGTTCGAGGGCCTCAAGGAGAACGTGCCGATCCAGGACGCCAACTCCGCGGCGCTCAAGGCCGTGCAGGCGGCCGGCGACAACGGCGGGGTCGTGCTCAACTTCACGCCGCCCGAGGCGCTCAAGATCCTCCAGGCCGCGCAGCAGCAGGGCCTGCAGGACCGCGTGAAGTGGGGCTGCTCGACGCCATGCAACACGGACTTCCTCGCCGAGGCGCTCGGCGACGCGTGGGACGGCAAGCTGTTCGTCAACGCCGAGCTGAACCTGATCACCGCCGATGCGCCGGACAGCAATCTGTACCGCGAGATCCAGAAGGAGTACGCGCCGGACATCCCGCTTGGGAGCTTCAGCCAGATGGGCTTCCTGGAGGCGCGCATCGCGACCGAGGCGCTGCTCGACGTCAAGGGGGAGTACACCAAGGAGTCGGTCAACGAGGCGTTCCTGAACGTCAAGAACTTCGAGACCGACATCCTCTGCGAGCCGTGGTACTACGGCGAGGCTCCGCTGCACATCCCGAACAACGTCGACCGCACGGTCACGCCCGAGGGCGGGGTGATGGTGCAGGCGGAGGACTGCTTCCCGATCTCCGACGTCGATCCGGCGATCGCGCAGGTCCGGGAGATCGAGGCTGAGGACCCGAGCCTGACCGGCGGCTGAGGCTGACCAGAGGAGCTCGATGCCCAGCTGGGAGGACTTCCAGCCGTTCATCGTCACCGGCCTGGCCCTCGGCGGCGTCTACGCCCTCTCCGGGGTCGGACTGGTCGTGCTCTACCGGGCCACCGGCGTCCTCAACCTCGCCTTTGGGGCCATCGGGGGGTTCGGCGCCCTCCTCGCGTGGGAGCTGATCAACAACGCCGGATGGCCGCAGTACCCGGCCTACGGGATGTGCATCCTGTTCGGCGCCGTCGTCACGCTCGCGTACGGGCTCCTGTTCGGGCCGCCGCTGGCCGGCCGGGACCCGCTCGTGAAGGCCACCGCGACGCTCGGGCTGGCGCTGATCCTGCTGGGCGCGATGTCCTGGATCTGGAGCGACAAGGCCCGCTCGATGATCCTGCCGACCTCCAACGAGAACTTCATGGTGAGCGACGTGCTCGTCAACTACACCCAGGTGATCGGGTTCGGCTTCGGTGTGGCGGTGACGCTCGGGACGGCGGCCTTCCTCTACTACACGAACCTCGGCACCGCCATGCGCGCGCTCGCGAACGACCGCGAGATCACGGCCACGCTCGGCGTTCCGGTGCGGCGGGTCGAGGCGTTCGCCTGGCTCGGCTCGGGCGTCCTGGCGGGCGTGGCGGGGCTGCTGCTCTCGAACCTCGTGGGCCTCGATGCGAACACGCTCACCTTCCTGATCATCTCGTCTCTGGCCGCGGCCCTGATCGCCCGCCTCAACTCGCTCACCGTGACGCTGTTCGCCGGGATCGTCGTGGGGCTCGTGAACGCCTTGATCACTCCCATCCTGTCGATCTCCGAGTACCGCGACATGACGCCGTTCGTGCTGGCGATCATCGCCCTGCTGTGGCTCTCGCGCCATCGTGAGGTGTCGATCGGGCGGGCGGCCGGGTAGCCGTGCCGGCGCCCACGGTGGAAGCGGCCGAGACTGCGGGCCGCGTGCGCGCACCGTCCCGGCTGGCGCGCCTCGATACCGGGGAGCGCATACGGGCGGTGGCGATCGTCGCCCTGCTCGCCTTCCTCCTGATCGCCGTCCCGTCGCTGCTCGGCGCCTACTGGATCAAGGTGTTCACGGCCGTGGCGGTCTACGCCGTCGTCGCGCTCGGCCTCAACATCCTGATGGGGCGCGTCGGTCTTGTCTCGCTTGGCCAGATCGCCGTCCTGGCGCTCGGCGCCTGGGTGGCGGCGAAGCTGTTGTTCGACACCGCGCTCCCCTTCCCGGCGGTCGTTCTCCTGACCGGACTGATCACGATGGTGCTCGGCACAGTGGTGGGTTTGCCCGCGCTCCGGCTCAGCGGCCTCTATCTCGCGCTGGTCACGCTGATGATGGCGGGCGCGATCGCCGTGGTCCTCGCCGCCACGGACTTCCCCAACGGCGGCCCGGGCTTCCTTGCTCATTCCGAGTCGTCGCTGGGCACCGGCGCCTCGATTCGCCGGCCCGCCATCGCCGAGACCGACCCTGCCTACTTCCGCTACACGCTCGTCTTCGCGGCGCTGATGTTCCTGCTCGCCCTCTGGCACGTGCGCGGCAAGCCGGGGAGGGCCTGGGAGGCGATCCGGCAGAGCGAGTCGGCCGCGCTCGCGGCCGGGGTCAACATCACCCTCTACAAGCTCTGGGCGTTCGCGCTCGCCTCGTTCATGACCGGCGTCGCCGGCACGCTGCTTGCGGCGAACGTCGGGCAGCTGTTCAACTACCAGTTCCCCACGCGGGACAACCTCATCCTGCTGGCCGTGGTGCTGATGGGCGGGATCTACAGCATCTGGGGAGCGATCGTCGCCGGGCTCTTCTTCCGCTACCTTCCCGCGCTGCTCGACACCTGGGGGCTGCCGGCGGACCTGCTGACCATCCTTTTCGGCGTCGGCATCCTGCAGGTGCTGCTGACCGCCCCTGGCGGCCTGGTGGACCAGGTCCCCAAGGACATGGCCCGGCTGGGGCGGTTCATCGGACGCAAGGCAGGCGGTGCCGTGGGCATGGTGAGACGGACGTGATCGAGGTCCAGGACCTCGAGGTGCGCTTCGGCGGCGTCAAGCCGATCGACGGGATGACGGTCACGTTCCCCGCGGGCACGTGCGGCCTGATCGGGCCCAACGGCGCCGGCAAGACGACCTTCTTCAACGTTCTCAGCGGCTTCGTCACGCCGACCGGCGGGACGATCAGGGCCTTCGGCGATGACCTGCTGAGGATGCCCGACTTCCGCCGGGCGCGCTGGGGGGTGCGCCGCACCTTCCAGACCGAGCAGGCCATCGAGAAGCTCTCGGTCTACGACAACGTCGCCCTGGTGCACGAGCACTCCGAGCGAGGTGGCTCCTCCCGCGACGAGGACGTGCTCGGCGCGCTCGACTTCGTGGGCCTGAAGATGGACCCGCGCGAGAAGGTCGGAACCCTCGGAGCCCGCGACCGCCGCCTGGTCGAGGTGGCTCGCGCGGTGGTCGGCAAGCCGCGCATGGTGTTGCTCGACGAGCCCGCCGCGGGGCTGCCCGAGGAGGAGACCGAGCACATGGGGGGCGTGATCCGGCAGATCCCGGAGCACATGGGCGCGCTCGTGATCCTGGTGGACCACGACATGAGCCTGGTCTCCGCCTGCTGCGAGGTGACCGCAGTGCTCGACTTCGGAAAGCTGATCGCCGCGGGCCCGACCGACCAGGTGCTCCGCGACGAGAACGTGATGCGCGCCTACCTCGGAACGGAGGAGCCCGAATGATGATGCCGAACCCTGCGCACTCGGCCGAGCCGAGTGCTTCGGGCCTCGCCGTGGCGACCGCCGAGGTTCTGCAGCTCGAGGGCGTGACCGTTGCCCGCGGCGGTCGCGAGGTCGTCCGCGACGTCTCGCTCGAGATCCCCCAGGGGGAGGTCACCGCGCTGCTCGGCCCCAACGGCGCTGGCAAGTCCAGCCTCGTGCTCGCCGTCGCGGGCGTCCTGCCGACCGAGGCCGGATCCGTGAAGATTGGCGACCGGCGGCTGACCGGACGACGCCCGGAGAAGGTGCGCGCGGCGGGAGTCGCGGTCGTTCCCGAGGGGCGGCGGCTCCTGCCGGAGCTCACGGTCGAGGACAACCTCCAGGTCGCTACCTACGCGCTGCCTCCGCTGGTCGCGCGGGAGCGGCGGGCCTATGCGCTCGAGCTGTTCCCCGAGCTGAACGCCCGCCTCGGAGCCAAGGGACGCTCGCTGTCGGGCGGCGAGCAGCAGATGGTGGTGCTGGCCCAGGCGCTCGTCTCGCAACCCAAGTTCGTCCTGATCGACGAGCTGTCGCTGGGCCTGGCCCCGGTGGTTCTCAAGCGCCTGATCCCCACGATCCGCACGGTCGCGGAGTCCGGCGTCGGCGTGCTGCTGATCGAGCAGTTCGCCACGATCGCGCTCGGGCTCGCCCAGCGTGTCTACGTCCTCGAGGGGGGCAGGATCCGCTTCTCCGGGCTCGCAAGCGACCTGAGGGAGAAGCCCGAGCTGCTCGAGTCCGCCTACCTGCTGCGGGGAGCGCGGTGACGCAATGGCCCTGAGAAGGATGGAGCACCTCCTCGTCCTGACGGACGACATCGAGGGGACGAAGGACTTCTATTGCAGGGCGCTCGGGCTGGAGGTGGGAGAGCGCCCGCCGCTCGAGTTCCCAGGCCACTGGCTCTACGTGGAGGGCGTTCCCTGCATCCACGTCGCGGATCGGGACGCCTACACAGCGCACTCCGAGCGGCTCGGCATGCGGGCCTCGCCGACGGCGGTCGACCACGTCGCGTTCAACGCGAGCGACTACGAGGAGGCGGCCGCCCGCCTGGAGCGAGAGGGCGTCGCCACGAGGACCAACGCGGTCCCCGGCGCTGGGCTACGTCAGCTCTTCCTCGAGGATCCGAACGGCCTGAAGATCGAGATCAACATCATGTCCAGGGAGGAGTGAGGATGAGTACGGACACAGAGATGGTCGCCCTGTACTGGACGGTGTCGGGCCCCGTCAAGGTGCACTTCGGCCGCGAGTGGAGCCTGTTCGACTGGGCCGACCGCTGCGCCGAGGCGAAGAAGGTCGGCTTCGACGGGATCGGACTGTGGCACGCCGACATCGAGCACCAGCTCGAGACGCGCACGCTCGACGAGATGCGGCGGATCTTCGACGACAGCGGGCTGAAGCACATCGAGCTCGAGTTCATCGCGGACTTCTTCATGGACGAGGGCACCGAGGAACGGCGCGAGTCGGACCGGCTGCGCAGGCTCCTGTTCGAGACGGCCGCGGCGATGGACGCCCACCACATCAAGGTCGGGAACATCCCGGGCAGGGATTGCGAGCTCGGCAGGGTCACCGAGGCGTACGGCGAGCTGTGTGCCGACGGCGCCAAGCACACGAACGCGAAGATCCTCTACGAGTTCATGCCGTTCGACCCCAACGTGGACAGCATCGACAAGGCGCTGCAGGTCGTGGAGGGAGCAGGCGCCGACAACGGCGGCGTGGTGATCGACACGTGGCACATGGCAAAGCTCGGCATCGCGCCCGACGAGCTGCGCCGGATCCCGGTCCGCTACCTGGGCTGGATCGAGCTCAGTGACGGGAAGTACGAGTGGAGTGGAGACCGCCTCGACGAGGTCATCAACCGCCGCAATCTCCCCGGCGAGGGCGAGTTCGACATCCAGGGCTACGTGGACGCATGCCGGGACCACGGCTACCCGGGACCGTGGGGCGTCGAGGTGCTCTCGGAGGAGCTGCGCAACAACCCCATCGAGGTGATCTTCAGGCGCGCCTATGACAGCACCGCCGCGTTCGTCGGCGGCGGCGTGAAGGGAGGAGTGTGATGGACAAGGACAGGCTCGTCTGGGCGTTCAGGCAGATGGCCCGGATCCGGGAGTTCGAGGAGCGCGTCAAGCGGAGCTTCGAGGAGCATCCGGGCGTGATCCGGGGGCACACCCACCTGGGCGACGGCGCGGAGGCGTCGATCGTCGGATCGCTCGCGACCTTGCGGCCGGGCGACCAGCTGATCACGACGTACCGCTGCCACGGCTACCCGCTGGTGCTGGGCACCGATCCCAAGGCGATGATGGCCGAGATCTATGGCCGCAAGACGGGCATCTGTAAGGGCTACGGCGGCTCGATGCACCTGACCGACGTGGAGCGCGGCCTGCTCGGCACGTCGGGCATCGTCGGCCAGGGCATCCCCCAGGCGGCGGGTGCCGCATACGCGGCGCAGATTCGAGGCGAGGGCCAGGTGGTGCTCTCCTTCTTCGGCGACGGCGCCTCCAAGCAGGGCGCCTTCGCCGAGACGCTCAACATGTCGTCGCTGTGGAAGCTGCCAGTCGTCTTCGTGCTGGAGAACAACAGCTACAACGTCTACACGCGCGTCGAGCAGGAGGACGCCAACGCCGCTGCCGGCGAGCCGCTGTCGGTCAAGGCGAAGGCGTTCAGCATGCCCGGGGTCACCGTCGACGGCGGCGACCCGCTAGAGGTGTACGAGGCCGTCGGCGCCGCGGTGTCACGCGCGCGCGCGGGCGAGGGCCCAACGCTGGTCGAGTCGAGGATCTACCGCCTCAGCGCGCACGGCAACATCATCGCCCCGCCCGGGGTGCCGCTGCACTACCCCGAGCACGAGGCGATCGAGAAGTTCGGCAACAAGGAGGAGTACGAGGCCGCCCTGCGCGGCGACCCGGTACCGCGCTTCCGCGCGCGGCTGATCGAGGAGGGCACGCTGTCCGCCGAGGACGCCGACCGGATCGTCGACGAGGTCCGCGAGGAGATGCAGGCGGCGGTCGACTTCGCGCTCGGCAGTCCGCATCCGGAGCCCGAAGAGGCGACGAAGTACGTCTACGCCTAGGGAGGACGACATGGCACGCGAGATTCCGTACATCGGCGCGATCAACGAGGCCATCCATCAGGAGATGGAGCGGGACGAGAAGGTCCTCCTGATCGGCCAGAACATCGCCACCACGCCCGACGACCCGTTCCTCAAGGCCTTCGGCCCGGACCGGGTGCGCGTGACGCCGATCTCGGAGACGGCCGAGATCGGCATGGCCATCGGCGCCGCCCTGGCCGGCTACCGGCCAGTGGTCGAGCTGTACATGGCCGAGTTCATGCTCGTCGCCATGAACCAAGTGGTGAACGAGGGACCGCGCTTTCGCTACATGACCGGCGGGCAGGTGACGGTGCCGCTGGTGATGAAGGCCGGCTACGGGTTCACCGCCGGCTGGGCGGGCCAGCACACCGGCTCGATCTACGGCATGTTCATGGGGGTGCCCGGCCTGAGGGTCGCGCTGCCCGCCACGCCTGCGGACGCCAAGGGCCTGATGGCCACGGCGATCCGCGACGACAACCCGGTCTGCTTCTTCCACCACTACCTGCTGACGCTCGAGCCGGGCGACGTCCCCGAGGGCGAGCACCTGGTCCCGTTCGGCGATGCGGCCGTCCGGCGCGGAGGCGACGACATCACGATCGTGGCCACCGGCTGGACGCTGGGCAAGGCGCTGGCGGCGGCCGAGCGGCTCGCCGAGGACGGCGTGAGCGCCGAGGTGATCGATCCGCGCACGCTCAACCCGCTCGACACGAAGACGATCCTCGAGTCCGTCGAGAAGACCGGCCGGCTGGTGCTGGTCGACCAGGCGACACGCCACGGCTCGGCCTCCGCGGTGATTGCCGGCGAGGTCGCCGACGAGGGCTTCTCGTCGCTGAAGGCCCCCATCAAGCAGGTCACGGCACTCGACGCGACGATCCCCTACAGCCAGCCGATGGAGGAGTACCTCCTACCCGACGAGGACAAGATCGTCGGCGCGGTCCAGCAGGTGCTGGGACACGCCCCCGTGGGCTAGCCGGGGAACGACACCGAATGCGTGTCGGTGAACGCGAGTAGGCCCTCCACGCCCATCTCGCGCCCGAACCCGCTCTGATTGAAGCCGCCGAAGGGCGCTCGGTTGTCGAGGAACGGCGCGCTGTGAGCGTTCACGAACGTCGTGCCCGAGCGCAGCCGCGCGGCGACCTTGGCCGCGCGCTCCGGGTCCGACGACCACACCGACGAGCACAGGCCCGCCCAGGTGTCGTTGGCCTGCCGGACCGCGTCCTCCTCGTTGTCGAACGGGATGATCGGCAGCGCCGGCCCGAACTGCTCCTCCGTGACGATGCCCGCCTCGGCCGGCGGATCGAGCACGAGCGCCGGGCGGAGGAAGTGCCCGCGCTCCCCCTCGGCTCCGCCGGCGGGCTCGCCGAGCTCGCGCACCTCCGCGTCGCGGCTGCGGGCCTGGGACAGGAGGTCGGCGACGAAGTCGCGCTGGCGCTTGGTGTGCAGCGGCCCCATGGTCGTCTCCGGATCGAGGCCGCGGCCGAGGCGCGTCGGCGCGAGCACCTCGGACAGTCCCTCGACGACCTCGTCGTAGCGGGAGCGGTGCACGTAGAGGCGCTTCATCGCCATGCAGACCTGGCCCGTGGTCAGGAAGGCGCCGATGAACATGCGCTGGAAGGCGCCCGCGTCGAGCTCTGCGTCCGAGAGGACGAGGGCGGGGTCGTTGCCGCCGAGCTCGAGCGTGACCCGGGTCAGGTTCTCGGCCGCCATGGCCATGATCCGCTTTCCGCCGCCCACGCTTCCCGTGAAGGTGACCTGCCTCACAAGCGGGTCTTGGATCATCACGGGCCCGATCTCCTCGTCGCGCCCGCTGATGACGTTGAGGACGCCCGGCGGAAGCGCGCCCGCGATCCGCTCGAAGGTCCTCATGAAGGCGAGCGGCGTCGTCGGCGGCGCCTTGATCACCGCCGTGTTGCCGGCGAGCAGCGCGTAGGGCAGCGAGGCGCCCATGATCGCGAGCGGCCAGTTGAAGGGCACGATGATGCTCACGACGCCGAGCGGCAGCCGCGTGACCGTGGTGCGCGCGGGCGGCGGCTCGAGCGTGCGGACCGGGTCGAGTTCCCCGGCGAGCCCCACGGCGAGCTCGAAGCGCCCGGCGAGCGCCTGCATCTCGATCTCGCATTCCGAGCGGACCTTGCCGTTCTCGCGGGACAGCAACTCGACGCGCTCCGCCTCGTCCTCGGCGAGCGGCTCGAGCGACGCCAGCAGGAGCTCCGCGCGCCGCTCCGGGCCGAGCTCAGCCCATCCGGGGAAGGCCTGGTGCGCCGCCCGCACGGCCTCGCGCGCCTGCTCGGCGCCGGCGGCGGCGGCGTGGCCTACGATCGTCTCCGGGTCGGCGGGCTCGAACACGGGAAACTCGTCCGCCGCCGCGCGGCGCTCTCCCGCGATGAACAGCCCGGTGTGGGTCTCCTGGGGGCTCGTCGTGACCTCCGTCATGTCTCTCTCCTATCGAAATCTCACGAACTTGCCTGATCGGCCCCGACCACCGACTCGTGCCAGGGAATCATGAAGCGCTTCAGGCCGATGACGGCAAGGAAGAGGGCGAATCCGATCAGGGTCAGGATCACGATCACCGCGAACAGCTGCTCGGCGTTGAGCGCGTTCAGGCTGACCACGATCATGTAGCCCAGGCCCTGGTTGCCGCCGAGGTACTCGCCGACCACGGAGCCGATGATCGCGAACACGATTCCGATCTCCATGCCGGCGAAGACGTAGGGCAGCGTGCTGTGGTACTCGAGCCGCCAGAAGGTGGCCCACCTACCCGCGTTCAGGCTGCGCATGACGTCGCGCTGCCCGGCCTCCACCGAGCGCACCCCGAGCAGGACGTTCAGCATGATCGGGAAGAAGGCCAGCATCGCCGCGATCACGATCTTCGAGGTCACTCCGAACCCGAACCAGACGATGAACAGGGGGATCAGGGCGACCTTGGGCACGACCTGGGAGGCGACGATCACCGGCCGCAGCGCGCGCTCGAGCCAGACGATTCGCCCGAGCACGGCGCCCATGGCCACGCCCAGCACCAGCGCGATGCCGAAGCCCACGAGCGTCTCCACGAGCGTGGTGCGCACGTGGCCCCAGAAGCCATCGGACTCGACGACGTCGACCATGGCGCCGGCGACGGCCTCGGGCTGGGGCAGCACGAACTCGGAGACGTCGAAGACCGCGATGACCAGCTTCCAGACGATGACGACCAGGATCAGCACGATCGGCGTGCTGATCCAGGGAAGCAGCTTGCCGCGGAGCAGCTCCTTCACGGGTTCGCCTCCTCGTCCTCCTCGAGCTGGTGCCGCAGCTCTCGAACCCTTTCCTGGAAGGCCGGGGTGGTCTCGACGTCGAGCTCCCGCGGGCGCCCGAACTCCATGGGCGTGATCGACCGCAGCCGCCCCGGCCGCGCCGACAGCAGCACCACGCGGTCGGCCAGGAACACAGCCTCGGTGATCGAGTGGGTCACGAACACGACGGTCGCGTCGGTGGCGGCCGCGATCCGCTGGAGCTCCAGGTTCATCTTGTCGCGCGTCAATGCATCGAGCGCCCCGAACGGCTCGTCCATGAGCAGGATCTCCGGGCGGTAGCTCAGGGAGCGGGCGATCGCCACGCGCTGGCGCATGCCGCCGGAGAGCTCGCGCGGGTAGGACTTCTCGAAGCCACTGAGCCCTACCAGCTCGCTGAGCTCCCGGGCACGCCGATGCCGTTCGCCCTTCCCGATGCCCCGCAGCCGCAGCGGCAGGGCTATGTTCTCCTCGACCGAGTACCACGGGAACAGGTTGGGGTCCTGAAAGACGAGCCCGAGCTTCGCGAGGGCCTCGTCGTCACGGCGCTCGCCGCGCCACAGCGAGCGGCCCTCGACGCGCACCTCGCCCTCGGTCGGCCGGATCAGGCCGGCCAGGATCCGCAGCATCGTCGTCTTGCCG
Organism: Thermoleophilaceae bacterium; assembly: GCA_046462295.1. GTDB lineage: Bacteria > Actinomycetota > Thermoleophilia > Solirubrobacterales > Thermoleophilaceae > JACVRW01. The sequence continues at coordinate 31,877 of JBKGUS010000345.1, forward strand.
CAGCCGGACTGGCCGATCAGCACGACGAACTCCTTGCGGCGGACGCTCACGCTCACGTCGCTGAGCGCGAGCGTGGAGCCGTGACGGGTCTGGTAGCGCTTGGTCACGCCGTCGAACTCGATGAAGCGCTCGTCCGACGGGGTGCGGTCGCGGGCCGCCCTCTCCTCGGTTTCCCGGACGCTCGTCGCAGCCATCTCCTAGCTCACCAACTCGTTGGTGAACCACGGCTGCGGGTCCTTGCCGCCCTCGGCGAGCTCCACGTCGACGACCTGGTCGTAGACCTTCTGCCAATCCTCGGGCACGGTCTTGAGGAGGTTCTCCTCGCCCGCGTAGAACCACGCCTCCACCTGCTGCTCCAGCACGCCCCTGGCGACGGCGTCCTCCTGGAGCTCCGGGAAGTCGTGCTCCTTGCGGACCAGCTCGATGATCTTCTTGAAGCCGTTGTCGCGGTCGGCCAGCACGTCGTCCGTCGCGGCGCGGGTGGCGTTCATGTAGGCCTGCAGCTGATCCCTGTTCTCCTCGAGCTGGCGCTGCGACGTGACGTAGCACTGGCCCTCCTCGATGAACTCGGAGGGGTCCACCACGACGGCCTGCGGCACCTCCTTCGGGAACCTCACGATCTCGACGGAGCCGATCACGTATCCGTCGATCCGGTCCTTCTCGACGAGGTCGAAGGTGCCCGGCGAGAAGCCCACGACCTGGCGCTCGACCTCGTCCGGCGAGACGCCGCCGGAGGCCAGCACCAGGTCGAGCGTCCACTCGCTGGTGCCTCCCTCCGAGGGGATGCCCATCTTCTTGCCGCGCCAGTCCGCCGGCTCCCTGAGCGGATCCTCCTTGCTCGAGGCGAAGCCGATCGGCGACTTGTGCCACTGCATGCAGATGTTCACCAGCGGCGCATCCTGGTTGGCGATGGCGATGACCGTCTCGATGGCGCCGACGCGGCTCGTCAGCGCGCTGCCCTGGAGCACGGACTGGAGCGCCTGGGCCGAGCCCCGCGTGGACTGGATGTTGAGCTGGAGGCCCTCCTTCCTGAAGTGCCCGTTGATGTCGCCGATCAGCTCGGTGATGAAGCCCAGGTTCAGCGGGATGATCGTGAGGAAGGTGACTTCCTCGACGTCTCCTCCGCCGCCACCACCGGAGTCGTCATCGTCCCCGCACCCGGCGATCAGCACGCCCGTGACGCTCGAGGCGGCCAGCACGCCCGCCGTGCGCCCCATGAACGAGCGCCGCGTCAGGCGCTGAAGATCGGCAGGGTACGGCTCGTCACCAATCGCGCTCGGCTCTCTGGTCAATGTATATGACACATTCCCGCTGATGAGCGAAGTCACACATCGCACTCGCCTCGTGCTGCTCGGCACGGCCGGGGGACCCGTCTGGTACGGGCACCGCGAGGGCATCGGGTCAGCCGTAGCCGTCGGCGAGGCCGTCTACCTGGTCGACTGCGGCGAGGGTGTCGGCCAGCAGTATCGGCGGGCGGGCTTCGCGCCCTTCGAGGGTCGGCGGACGCTGCGGGGGCTGCGAGGGATCTTCCTGACCCACCTGCACTCCGACCACTGCATCGACTACTTCAACGTCCTGCTGTTCAGCTGGTTCAACGGGATCGGACTGAACCCGCATCGGGTCCAGGTGTTCGGGCCGGGGATCGCGAAGATGACCGAGCGGCTCGTGCAGGCCTACGCCGCGGACATCGACGACCGGATGTGGGACAGCGGGCAGCCCGCGCTGCAGTCCCGTTTCGAGACGCACGACATCCCGCTGCCGGCGGCGATCCTGGCGGGGGCGGCCGCGCACCCCGCCCCCGAGATGGACCCGATCGACGTCTACGAGGACGAGAACGTCGCGGTGCGCGCCATCCTCGTGCCGCATCCGCCGATGTTCCCGTCGTTCGCGTATCGCTTCGATACCGCGGACGGCTCGATCGTCTTCTCGGGCGACACCACGGTGTCGGCGAACCTGGTCAAGTTGGCGCGGGGCGCCGACGTGCTCGTCCACGAGGTCATGGACCGGGCGTGGGCGGAGTCCAGGTTCGAGGCGCCGCTCGACCCGACGGAGCAGGCAGCCGTCAACCACCTGCTCCGCTCGCACACGACCATCGAGGAGGTGGGCGCCGTGGCGGAGCGGGCGGGCGCCGGGACCCTTGTGCTCAACCACCTCGTGCCCGCCGACAACCCGCACCGGCGCTGGCTCGAGGCGAGGGAGGGATTCTCCGGCCGACTCGTCGTCGGCGAGGACCTGATGCAGATCGGCCTACGGCAGCGCCTCGGCGCGGGCTAGGGCGTCCAGGCGGAGCACGCGCCTGGCGTTGCCCTCGTAGATCGCACGCTTCTGCTCCTGGTCCCGGACCACGGCCTCGACATCCTCGATCGTCTCGGGCGCGAAGTCCGGCGAGAACCCGAAGTCGGTCCCGAACAGCACGTGCTCGGTGCCGAAGAACTCGAGCGCGGCGCGCAGCGCGATCGGGTTGCCGAAGTTCGCCGTGTCGGCGTGGAAGCGCTTCAGGTAGTCGAGCGGCGGGCGCTCGAGCGTGGCGGCCACCTTCTCCGTCTCCGGCCCCGGCTGAAGCGCCTTGAGGCGGCCGGCAAGCATGGGGACGGTCCCGCCGCTGTGGTGCACGACGATCCTCAGGTCCGGCCAGCGCTCCAGGTAGCCCGCGTAGACGAGCCGGCACATCGTCACCGTGGTGTCCGTCGGCCAGCCCGCGCGGGCGTAGAGGCCGTAGCGCGACTCGGGCTCGCTGAGCGGGAAGTCAGACCACTGCACGGTGCGGTTCGGATGGATCCAGATCGGTCGCTCGAGCTCGGCCATCAGCGCGAAGAACGGCTCGTAGTCGGGGTGATCAAGCGGCTTCCCCTGAGTCGAGGTGAGGACCTGCGCCCCCAGGGCGCCCTGCTCCTCGATCGCACGCTCCACAGAACCCAAGGCGCGCTCGCCGTCCTGCAGCGCCACCTGCGCGACCCAGCCCGCGAAGCGGGCCGGATGCGCCGCCACCAGCTCGGCCAGCTCCTCGTTTCCCATCGCGGCCAACTCGGCCGCCGTGCCGGCCTCCTCGTGCTCCGCCGAGGTGTGCGCCATGACGAGCACCTGCCGGTAGTCCGCGCCAAGTTCGTCCATCAGCCGGAAGCGGGCCTCGAGGTCCGTCAGCGTCGCGTCGATCTGAAGCATCCCCTCGTACTCTCCCGCGCTGCGGTCGCCCCTGGCGCGCAGGAGGTCGAGCACCCGCTGGCGGTAGCGGGGCGGCAGGACGTGTGCGAACGCGTCGATCCTCACTGCTGGTCTTCCTCCCAGAGGACGTCGGTTGCGGGGAAGCTCGTGTCGGTCATCCCGTACTCCTCCGCGGCGGCGATCCAGGGCTCGATGTCGCCGGCCGTGATCCGCGGCTTGAGCAGGCTCGGCGTCATCTCGCGGGCCACCTCCGGCTCGATGCCGGTGATCTCGACGAGTAGCCGGTTGGCCTGCTCGGGGTTTTGCTCGACCCAGTCCATGCCCCTGTCCACCGCTCGGGAGAAGGCCGCGGCGGTCCTCGGGTTCTCTTCCAGCCACTGAGGCGTCGACATGAATCCCGCCAGGAAGGGCTCCCTGCCGAACGGCGAGAACGGGTTGCTGACGAGCGTCTCCGCCGCCCCGGTCTGGAGCCCGATGGTCACGAACGGCTCGTTGGCCGCCACGGCGTCCACCCGCCCGCCGGCCAGCGCCTCGATCGTGTTGGGCGTGCCGAGCTCGAGGAACTCGACGGAGCTCGGATCAACGCCCTCCCGGTCCAGGTAGGCCTGGATCGAGAGGTGGTTGATGTTGTTCAGTGTGTTCACGCCGATGGTCTTGCCCGCGAGCTGGTCGGGCTCGGTGATGGGCGAACCCTTCTTGACCATGATGGCCTGGTTCTCGTAGTGGCCCGGCCCGAGGAAGGCGCCGCCGCCGAAGAACTGGAACTCGAGGTCCTCGGCCTTGGCGAGGACGACGGATACGACGTTGGACCAGCCCAGATCGAGATCGCCGGATACGACCGCGGGCTGGATCGCCGCCCCGCCGGCCATCTCGACCTCCTCGACCTCCAAGCCCTCCTCCCTGAAGAAGCCGCGCTCGCGCGCCGCCCAGAAGGGGATCAGGTCGCCGATCGTGAGGATTCCCACCCGCAGCGAGGTGTTCTCGAGGCCGCCGTCGGCCTCCCCCGAGGGTTCGTCGGAGTCGCCGCAAGCAGCGAGCGCCGAGACTAGAAGGGCGAGCACCGCGAGGAGCGCGGCGGCGGACGGGCGCAGACTGACCTCATCGACGTATCGGGTCAAATTGTTTGACTTGAGTGCGATACCCGAGATAGAACCGAACTATGCGTTGGCTTCGGCAACTGATGCGGCACTAGGCTCGCCCTCCGTGGCCGGGACTGCGTTGGACACCGAGGAGGCGCTGCGGCTCCTCCGAACGATGTGGCGGATCCGCCTGTTCGAGGAGCGCGTGGGCCGGCTCAAGCGTGCGGACGAGGTGCACGGCCTGATCCACCTCAGCGTGGGGCAGGAGGGCGTGGCCGCCGGCGTGTGCGGCCGGCTGCGGGCCGACGATCAGGTCTACAGCGGTCATCGCGCCCACGGCCACGCGATCGCGAAGGGCGCTCCACTCGAGCGCGTGCTGGCGGAGCTGATGGGACGCTCCGACGGCCTCTGCCGCGGGCTCGGGGGCTCGATGCACCTGGTGGACGTCGAGCACGGGCTGATGGGCGCCACGGGCGTGGTGGGGGGCAACGTCCCGCTGGCGCTCGGCAGCGCGCTCGCCGCCCGGGCCCGCGGTGGCGACCAGGTGACGGTCGTCTTCTTCGGGGACGGGGCGGTCCAGGCGGGGCACTGGGGCGAGTCGGTCAACCTCGCGACGCTGTGGGAGCTGCCGCTCATCCTGGTGTGCGAGAACAACGGCTTCGCCGAGTTCACGCCCCGCTCCGCGCACACGAAGGTCGAGCGCGTGAGCGACGTCGTGGCGCCGTACGAGATGGACCGCGAGACCGTGGACGGCAACGACGCGCCGGCGGTCTGGGAGAGCTTTGGGCGCTTCCTCGCGGCCGCGCGCGAGGGCCGCGGCCCGATGCTGCTCGAGTGCTTGACCCACCGGCTGCGGGGCCATTACGAGGGTGACCCCGCGCTCTATCGGGAGGCGCTCTCGAAGGCCGACTGGCAGGAGAAGGATCCGATCCTGCGGTTCCAGCGCCGGGGCGCGGAGGCTGGCTGGTTCGGGGAGGCCGACGTGGACGCCGCCGAGCGCGACGCCGCGGAGGCGGTCGAGGAAGCGGTCCGCTTCGCGCGCGAGAGCCCGTTCCCGCCCGAGCGCCTGACCGCCGAGCTGACATACGCGTCGTGACCTCCGCGACCTATGTGAAGGCCATCAACGCCGCTCTCGCCGAGGCGATGCGCGCGGACCCGGGCGTGGTCGTGATCGGCGAGGACGTGGCCGAGGGCGGTCCCTACACCGCGACTGCCGGGCTGGCCGAGGAGTTCGGCGTGGAGCGGGTGCTCAACACCCCGATCAGCGAGAGCGCGGTCTGCGGGATCGCCGTGGGCGCCGCCCAGTCGGGCCTCCGGCCGGTGGTGGAGATCATGTTCATCGACTTCATCACGCTGGCGCTCGACCAGCTCGTGAACCAGGCGGCCAAGGCCCACTTCATGTCCGGCGGGCAGCTCCGGGTGCCGCTCGTGCTGCGCACCCAGGGTGGCGCCGGCCAGCGTGGGGCCGCGCAGCACTCCCAGAGCCTCGAGAGCTGGCTGACGCACATACCGGGGCTGAAGGTCGTCATGCCGAGCCGCGCAGGCGACGCCGGCGGCCTGCTTGCGAGCGCCATCGCGGATCCGAATCCCGTCGTGTTCATCGAGAACAAGGCGCTCTACTTCAAGCGCGAGGACGTGCCGGACGAGCGCGAGCCGATCCCGCTCGGACGCGCCCACACGCTGCGCGCCGGCGACGACGTCACGATCGTGGCGCTGTCGCGCATGGTCGGCGAGGCGCTGGCGGCATCGGAGCGCCTCGCGGAGGAGGGGATCGAGGCCGAGGTGATCGACCCGCGCACGCTCGTGCCGCTGGACCTCGAGGCGATCGTGGATTCCGTGCGGCGCACGAACCGGCTCGTGGTCGCCCACGAGGCCGTCGAGCACGGCGGCTTCGGCGCGGAGGTCGCGGCCGCCGTGCAGGCCGCGGCCTTCGACGACCTCGACGCACCGATCGAGCGGGTCGGCGCGCCGTTCACGCCGATCCCGCTCAGCCCGCCGCTGGAGGACGCCTGGCTGCCGGGCAGCGAGGACGTCTACGCAGCTGCGCGCGCCACGCTCGGGCGGTAGCGGGGCCAGCGTCGCTCGTGCCGCCTGCGCTTTCGCCTTCACGCGGGGAAGCGGTAGCGCCGGACGGCGCCGGCTGGCGCAGCGCCCAGGCCCGAGCGGACCTCGGCCCGTTTGGTGGCTTCAGCTTCCTGGCGAGCGCTGGCGCGGGCGGCGCGCGGCGAGGATCGGGATCGCCTCGATGGTCTCGTCATCGAGGTGCTCCCAGATGAGGCCAGGCGATCGGCGTCGCGCGTGGGTGCGGACGACGTCGTCCGGAGTGACGACAATGTCGACGCGGAAGTCGTGGGCGGTCTCGGGCAGCTCCTCGTCGAGGAGCTGGAGCGGATGGACGGTGGTCACGATTGTCGTGGCGGCGTCGACCAGCCCGGCCTCGACGAGCAGCCCCAGCTCGAGGTCGGAGTAGCCGCCGCCCTTGCCGACGCGCACCCCCGCATGATTGACGGCGACCGTGCCGCAGACGACGAGATCGACGTGCCCGAGGTCCTCAACCCGGGCCGGTACGCCCTCGGCCAGGGCCTTCTTGATCGTCGGATCGCCGGCCACGCGAACGAACGGCTTGTCCTCGGCCAGCCGCGGCACGGCCATGTACAGCGTCTTGCCGTGGCGCCGCGCGCGGCGCCGCACCGGCAGCTGTGGCGCGTCCGGATTGGATTTCACGACAGCCGCCGCCTCCCACTCGGGCAGCTGGGCGAGGCGCTCCGCGGCGGCCTCGGCACCGCGGAAGTTCGGGATCCGTCCACGAGCGCCGGGAAAGCGCGCGGCGCCCTCGCTCTCAAGCGTCCGCCAGATCCGCTCGCGGACCCGCTGCTTGCCCTCCACGACCTGACCATAGCCGCCGCGTGCGGGGTGGAAGCTGGAACGCCCGCCGGCAGACGGAACACGCTCCGGTTCATCCGATCTTTGCTCGACGGGCGATACTGGACGAGCGATGTCGCAGGCGAACGTCGAGCTCGTGCGCCGGGGATACGCCGCTTTCGCACAGGGCGATATCGAGGCAGCGTTGGCGATGCTTCACCCGGACATCCGGATCGAGGATCACGACCGGTCGCTTGAGACACCGACGACGTATCAAGGCCCGGACGGCTTGCTGAGCCTCTTTGCCACCGTCAACGAGGGGTTCTCTGACGTGCGGTATATCCCCGAGGACGCGATCGCGGTAGGTGACCGGGTGCTGGTCGAGGTGCGCCGTACGGGTCGCGGCACGGCCAGTGGAGCGCAGGTCGACGAGCGACAGTTCCATGTCTGGGATGTGGTCGCCGGCCGCGCGGTCCGTTTTCGGGTGTACCTCGACCATGAGCAAGCCCGAGAAGCCGTGGGCCTGCCGAAGTAGGGCGCGGCCGCTCGGATACCCGGTCCGCGCCCACCAGAGGCGACCCGCGCGTCGGCTCACTACTCGATTACGTCTCTCCGCTTCATGTTCACCTACCTGCCGCTAGTCAGCCCACCAGTCGCGCTGTCCCTCGACGTCTTCACGCGGAGCTTCGCCGAGATTGGGAGCGCCAATGACGATGATCTCGAGGCCCTCCGGTCCGGCCTCGTAGCCTCGCCACGTACCGGGCGGGATGCGCACGGCGTCCCACTCCTTGAGCTCGACGATCTCGTCGTCGAGCTTCATCCGCCCGCTCCCGCGCAGGACCACGTACACCTCCTCCTGCGTCTTGTGCGTGTGGCCATACGGAAAGCGATAGCCGGGCGGGACGCGCTGGTAGCCCAGGCCGGATTGCTCAAGCTCGAGCGCCTCGGTCGCCAAGCGGAACTCCAGGTCCGGCGCGCCGTCGAACCTGGACCCGAGGTCCTCCAGGTCCTCCTTGAAGTTCCTGAGCGTGAACGGCACGGTCGCAATCCTACGGCGCCCTGGCTGGGGTCGCCGATCTGATGCGTCAAGCGCCGCGGTGCGGTGACACTCACGCCGCATGACACGCTGATCCACAGGTCTTTACTACTCCTCTCGAAGCGTGCGGCTGTAGCCCAAACGGTCATCTGCCAGGTGCGGTGGCGCGGCGAGGAGTTGCACCGTGACGCAGAGCCCCCCAGCGGCGCGGGGGTCGAGAGTGAGGGTTCCGTCGTGCGCCTGGGCGATGCTCTTGACGATTGCCAGGCCGAGGCCGACACCTGCATGGTCGGTGCGTATGCGTCTGCTGCCGCGAAGAAACGGCTCGCCAAGCGTGGAAACCAACTGTGGGGTGAGCTTCTCGCCGGTGTTCTCGACGGTGAGCCTCACGCCCTTGGGGTGAACGCTGGTCGTGACCCACACGGTGCCCTGTTCAGGCAGGTTGTGGACGATGGCGTTGTGCACGAGGTTCGTCGTCATCTGCAGCAGAAGAGCGGGTGAGCCGATGGTGGGGGTGATGTCGCCGGAGGTCTCGACGGTGAGGCCGCGCTTTTCTGCGAGGGGCAGGAGCGCCTCGGTGGCTTCCTCGGCCATCAGGGACAGGTCGACGTGCTCGCGGGAGAAGGACCGCTGGTCGGCGCGGCTGAGCAGGAGCAGTGCTTCGGTGAGATCGATCGCTCTGGCGTTGACGAAGTGGAGGCGGTCGACCAGTTCGTCGTTGTCGCGGCTTCGATCGTTGCGGGCTACCTCGAGAAGTGTCTGGGTGATCGCCAGTGGGGTGCGCAATTCGTGGGAGGCGTTGGCGGCGAATCGCTGCTGTTCGGCGACGTGTGCTTCGAGTCGCGCCAGCATGGTGTCGAAGGCGTCGGCGAGTTCGCGGAACTCGTCGTTGCGGCCTTCCAGATG
>JBKGUS010000346.1:0-14443 GCA_046462295.1 Thermoleophilaceae bacterium
GCCTGCCGCGCAGGTTGCGGGCGCTGGCCGCGCGGCGGCGGAAGAGGGACGAGATGGAGGGGGCGCCGGAAGGACGATTGACCCAGAGGGAGGGAGTGGCATGAGAGGCAACATGCGAATGGTCTGGCTGACGGTGCTCGCCGCGGTGGCGCTCGCGCTCGCGCTCGCTGCGTGCGGGCGCGACGAGGAGGAGGGAGGCGGCGATCCGGGCATCGACGACGACTCGATCAAGCTCGGCGGCAGCTACCCCTTCAGCGGACCGGCGTCCGCCTACCGCTCCATCGCGGTCGGAGCGCGGGCCCACTTCAAGTCGGTGAACGCGGAGGGCGGCGTGGACGGCCGGAAGATCGAGTTCATCACGCTCGACGACGCCTACGAGCCGCCGAAGGCGGTGCAGAACGCGCGCCGGCTGATCCAGCAGGAGGAGGTGTTCGCGCTCTTCAACACGCTCGGCACGCCCAACAACGTCGCCATCTGGGACTACGTCAACGAGCAGGAGGTCCCGCACGTCTTCGTGGCGACGGGCGCCTCGCTCTGGGGCGCGGATATCGAGGCGCATCCGTGGACCACGGGATGGCAGCCGGACTACGTGACCGAGTCGCAGGTCTACGCGGACTTCCTCGAGGAGGAGAACCCCGAGGCCAAGGTGGCCGTGCTGTACCAGAACGACGCCTTCGGCGAGGACCTCTTGAACGGCTTCAAGGAGGCGGTGAAGGGCACGGACATCGAGATCGTGGCCGAGGAGAGCTACGAGGTGACGGATCCCACCGTCTCATCGCAGATGGCGAAGCTGGCGAACAGCAACGCCGACACCTTCCTCAACATCACCACGCCGAAGTTCTCGGCCCAGGCGATCGCCGCTCAGGCCAAGCTGGGCTGGAAGGTGCTGCACATCCTCAACAACGTGGGCGCCTCGAAGAAGCTGGTGCTGGAGCCGGTCGGCCTCGAGAACGCCCAGGGCATCGTCTCCACGTCGTATTTCATGGACCCGGAGGACCCGCAGTGGGCGGACGACCCGGCCATGGTCGAGTACAAGGAGGGGATGGAGCGCTTCGAGCCGCGCGCCGACCCGGAGGATCCGTTCCACGTGTACGGCTGGGCCGTGGCGAACACCATGGTGCGGGCGCTCGAGGGAATGGAGGAGCCGACGCGCGAGGCGCTGATGGACTCGGTGCGCAACATGAACGAGGAGATCCCGATCCTGCTGCCCGGCATCGAGGTGAAGATGGACGGCTCGAACGACACCTACCCCATCGAGGCGATGCAGATCATGCGCTTCGAGGGGGAGAACTGGAAGCTGCAGGGGGACGTGATCCAGGCGCCGCATTGAGGATGCGGATCGGGGGGCTCACGCCCCCCGTGCCCCCGCTGATGCCTGGCCGGCCAGCCTTGCACGGAGCCGCTTCTTGTCGAATTTGCCGACGCTCGTCTTCGGAACCTCGTCGACGATCTCGAGCGCGTCCGGCAGCCACCACTTAGCAACCCGCGGGGCGAGGTGCTCGCACAGGTCCTCCAGCGTGAGCGTCTCGCCCTCCTCCGGCACCACGCAGGCCAGCGGCCGCTCGCCCCAGCGTTCGTCCGGGCGCGCGATCACGGCGGCCTCCCTCACCGCCGGGTGGGCCATGATCTCGTTCTCGAGCTCGACCGACGAGATCCATTCGCCGCCCGACTTGATCACGTCCTTGGTGCGGTCGCTGATCATGATGTAGCCAGCCTCGTCGATCGCGGCGATGTCTCCAGTACGCAGCCAGCCGTTGTCGAACTTCTCCTCGCCGGCGTCGTCGCCGTAGTAGCGCCGCGCAACCCAAGGGCCGCGCACCTCGAGCTCCCCGGTCGACTTGCCGTCCCAGGGCACCTCCTCACCGCCGTCGCGCACGAGGCGCGCCTCGACCAGCGAGGCAGGCCGCCCCTGCGTGGCGCGGTAGCGCCAGTGCTGCTCCTCGTCCACGTCCGCCGGCGGCCGCGCCACCGACCCCAGGGGGCTCGTCTCGGTCATGCCCCAGGCTTGCAGGATCTTGACGCCGTGACGCTTCTCGAACTGTTGCATCAGGCTGAGCGGCACGGCGGAGCCGCCGCAGATCACGAGCCGCACGCTCGACAGGTCGGGCGACTGCTCGTCCGCGTGGCGCAGGAGGTCCATCCAGATCGTCGGCACGGCGGCGGAGACCGTCACGCGCTCGGCCTCGATCAGATCGGCGAGAGCCGGCGCGGTCAGGTCCCGGCCTGGCATCACGAGTCCGGCGCCGGTGAGGACCGAGGCATATGGGATGCCCCAGGCGTTCGCGTGGAACATCGGCACCACCGGCAACACGCGGTCGTCCGTGCGCATGCCGATCGAGTCGGCCATGCACTGGCCCATCGCGTGCAGCACGTTCGAGCGGTGCGAGTAGAGCACGCCCTTGGGGTTGCCCGTCGTCCCGCTCGTATAGCAGAGGCCGGCGGCCTGCCGCTCGTCCAGCTCCGGGTAGTCGTAGCCCGGCTCCTGCGCGGCGAGCAGCTCCTCGTAGCGGAGCGGATCGGGGAGCGAGCCGGCGTCGCCGTCTCCGATCACGACGTAGTGACGCACGGTGCCGAACCGCGGCGCCATCTCTTCGAGCACGGGCACGAGCGAGTCCTCCACCAGGATCACGCGGTCCTCGGCGTGCCCGACCACGTACTCGAGCTGGTCCGGGAACAGCCGCACGTTCAGCGTGTGGAGCACGGCGCCCATGCACGGCACCCCGAGGTAGGCCTCCAGGTGCTCGCGCGTGTTCCAGGAGAACGTGGCCACGCGGTCGCCCGGCCCGACGCCGAGAGACGCGAGCGCCGAGCAGAGCCGGTCCGCCCGGTCGGCGACCTCGGCGTAGGTGGCGCGGGTCCGCTCGCCGCCGCGCACACTCACCACCTCGGTCCCGGCGTAGAGGCGCCGCATGCGTTCCAGGAGCAGCCGGAGCGTCAGCGGATGGTCGTGCTGCATCAACCCCTCGAGCATGGGTGATTGATACCCGGAGCCCTGCCGACTCCCTACCGTTCGGCCGGAGCGATGGTTTGCCGGCTGCTCAGCGCACTGTTGCCCGCCGTCGCGCTCTTGACCGCGGCCGCGCCGGCGCGCGCCGATCAGCCCGTGTCCTCGCACGCCATGGTCCATACGTGCTGCACGCCGGCGGCCATGAAGGAGCGCATCTTCGCCGAGGCCGCGGCGTCCGGCGCGCAGTTCATCCGCGTGGACGTCGAGCTCGGCGGGATCTTCGGGAGCGGCCCCGAGCGCCCGGACTGGCGCGCCCTGGACGGCGTGATCGCGCTCGCCGATCGCCACTACCTCGACGTGCTTGGCGTGATCCTGGGGATTCCGGGCTGGCTGTCGAGCTGCCCGGAGCGCGGCGCCGAGGCGGCGCTCTGCCCGCCCCGCGACCCCGCCGAGTTCGGCCGGCTGGCGGCGGAGGTGGCAGCGCACGCGCGCGGCTCGATCCGGCACTGGGAGATCCTCAACGAGCCCGACGCCGACTGGGCGTTCAAGGGCTCCGCCGAGGACTACGCCCGCATGCTGAGCGCGGCCCACGACGCGATCCACGCGCGCGTGCCCGAGGCGCGTGTCGTGCTGGGCGGCGTGGAGCGCCCGCGCGAGCACGAATGGACCGAGCGCATGCTCGCCACCCCGGGCGCCGACGCGGCACGGAAGTTCGACATCGCCGCCGTGCACCTGCGCCTCCGGCTGCGAAACGTGCTGGCCGACCTTCCGGCCTACCTTCGCTCCTACCGCGAGCTCCTGGCCGCGCGGGGCTTCCACGGACCGGTCTGGGTGACCGAGCACGGCTATCCGGCGGACCCCGCTTTCCAGTGGGACCCCGCCTACCGCGGTGGCGACTCGGCGCAGGCCGCGTTCCTGCGCGACTCGATCCCGCGCCTGACGGCCGCGGGGGCCGACCAGGTCTTCGTGACGCTGCGCGACAACCTCTGGGGCGAGTACCTGAGCGAGGGCATCGTGCACATCGACGAGTCCGTGCCGACCTACCCGGCGGCGCGACGGCCGGCCTTCGAGGCGGTGCGTGAGCAGTCGGCGGAATTCGACCTGGCAATGCTGGTCGAGTTGCTCCAAAGTTGGTGGTTGTGAGCCTCTGGGGTACGGCGATCGTCGCCCTCCTTCTGGCTTGGACCCCCACGGCAGCGGCAGCGCCGCCGCCCGCGCGCCCCGGCGCGCCCGTCTCCGCCCACGCGATGGTGCACACCTGCTGCACCCCGCCGGCAATGAGGGAGCGCATCTTCGCCGAGGCCAAGGCGATGGGCGCGCGCTTCATCCGTGTCGACGTGGAGCTCGCCGGGATCTTCGCGGGCGGCGGCCATTCGGAGGATGACCCCGACTGGTCGCGCCTCGATGCCGTGCTCGAGCTGTCGCGCCGTTACGAGCTCCCAATCCTCGGAATCCTGCTGAGGCCGCCCGGCGCGGCGCCGTGGAACGACCCGGAGGCGTTCGGCCGCCTGGCCGCGGCGGTCGCCGTCCACGCGCGAGACACCGTCGTCCACTGGGAGATCCTCAACGAGCCCGACGGAGCCTGGGCCTTCGACGGCACGCCGGAGCAGTACGCCCGCATGCTGCGGGCCGCCTACGACGCGATCGGCGCCCGCGTGCCCGAGGCCATGGTGGCGATGGGCGGCCTGATGACGCCGGAGGACCCGGCCTGGCTCGACCGGATGCTGGCCACCCCCGGGGCCGACGCCGCCCATGCCTTCGACATCGCGAACCTGCACCTTCGCGGGCACGAGCGCTCTCTCCCCGGAGTCATGAACGCCTGGCGCGACCGCCTCGCCGGATATGGCTTCGCGGGCCCGGTGTGGGTGACCGAGCATGGGTATCCGGGCGACACGGCGTTCCAGGCCGATCCTGTCTTCCGCGGCGGCGAGGCGGCACAGGCCGTCTTCCTGACCGAGTCGGTGCTGTCCCTGGGCGAGGCCGGCGCTGCCGAGGTGTTCGTCACGCTGCGGGACAACCTCGATGGCGGGTTCGCCTCGGAGGGAGTGGTGGACATCGAGGACCACGCGCCGTTCGCCGTCAGACGCAAGCCGTCCTTCATCGCGGTGCGCCGCCTGGTGGACCGCTGGGACGAGCTGATCGCGGCGCGTGCCGAGCAGCGCAGGGCGGAGGAGGCCGCGCGGCTCGAGCTGGCGGCGGTGGCCGCCTACCGCCAGCAGGCCGCGGGCTACCGCGCCGCCGCCCGCCCCCTCGCCGCAAAGCTGTTGCGCCTGCGCGCCCGCCACCGCCGCGCACGGCGCGAGAGCGTGCGCGCCAGGCTCGCCCGCCAGATCGACCGTACGTCGCTTGCGCTAAGGCGCCGGCGCGGCCAGGCCATCTTCGTGCGGGCGATCGCCGATGACTTCGCGCGGCGGGCCGCGCTCCACCAGCTGTACGCGACCGGCCGGGCCGCGTTCGTGGCCGGCGGCTGACTCAGCCGCGCGGACGCTGGATGGGGATGCGAACGGCCGGCCCCTTCGGCATCAGGGCCCGCGAGGGCGGCTCGTACAGCACAAGCTCGCGCTTGACCGAGCGGCGCACACGGTCGATCTCGTCGCGGAGCTCCTGCTGGACGCGCTCGGCCTGCCGCTCGAGCGCCCGCACGCGGCGGCGCATGCGCTCGAGCTCGCCCTCGAGCTCGAAGACCTTCTCGACCCCGGCGAGGTTCATCCCCAGCTCGGTGGTCAGCTCCTGGATGCGGCGGAGCCGCTCCACGTCGTCGGCCGAATAGAGCCGGGTGTTCTTCGGCGAGCGCTTCGGCGTGATCAGCCCGCGCGCCTCGTAGATGCGGAGCGTCTGTGGGTGCATGCCCGCCAGCTCGGCCGCCACCGAGATCATGTAGACGCCGCGCGCCGTGTCGCCGTCCTTGGAGGCCGCCATCTCAGCCCCTCCTCGAGAGCAGCTGCTCGCGCGGGTTGCCGTCCATCACCGCGGCCAGGTCGTCGACGGCCTCGCGCTGCTCGCGTGAGAGCGAGCGCGGCACGTCGATCATCAGCCGGTAGTGGATGTCACCCCGCCCGCGGCCGTTCAGCTTGGGCGGGCCCTCGCCCCGCAGGCGCTGGATCGTGCCGTGCTGCGTGCCCGGGGGCACGCGGATGCGCTTCGTGCCCGCGAGCGTGGGCACCTCGATGGTCGCGCCGCGGATCGCCTCCGGGATCGTGATCGGCACCTCCACCTCCACGTTCTCGCCCTTGCGAGCGAACACCGGCGACTCACCCACGCGGGTGACGACGTAGAGGTCGCCCGGAGGCCCGCCGCGCGGCCCGGCCTCACCCTTGCCGGCGAGCCGGACGCGGCTGCCGTCCCGAACGCCGGCCGGGATGTTCACGCGGTAGCGCTTGACCTGACGCGTGCGCCCGCTGCCCTGGCAGGTCGGGCAGGGGTCCTTGATCTCGGTGCCCGTGCCGCCGCACTGGCGGCACGGCTGGGAGATCGAGAAGAGCCCCTGGGACTCCGCCTCCAGGCCACGGCCCTGGCAGCGCGAGCAGACGGTCGGCGCGGTGCCAGGCTTCGCGCCCGTACCGCGGCAGGTGGTGCAGGGCGCCGAGAGCGGCACGGAGACGGGCACCTGCGCGCCCTCCATCGCCTGGTCGAACGAGACGTGGACCTCGGTCTCGAGGTCACGCCCGCGCTCGGGGCGAGGGGTTCGCGACGGGCCGCCGACGCCGCCGAACAGGTCGGAGAGGATGTCGCCGACGCCGCCGAAGCCGCCGCGGAACGAACCGGGGTCGAAGCCGCCGGCTCCACCGAAGATGCCGCCGCCCGAGTCGTACGCCTTGCGCTTGTCCGGGTCGGACAGGACCGAGTAGGCCTCCTGAACCTCCTTGAAGCGCTCCTCGGCGGCCTTGTCGCCGGCGTTGCGGTCCGGGTGGTACTGCCGGGCGAGCTTGCGGTAGGCCTTCTTGATCTCCTCGTCGGAGGCCTTGCGGTCGACGCCGAGCGTCCTGTAGGGGTCCTTGACCGAGGTCGCCATCGCCTAGGAGGAGACAACCACCCTGGCCGGACGCAGGATGCTGCCGTTCGCGCGGTAACCCTTCTCCACGACGTCGAGCACGGTGCCGGACTCGGCGCCGTCCTGCGGGCGCATCGAGAGCGCCTCGTGCTCCTCCGGGTCGAAGCGCTCGCCGCGCGGGTCGAACTGCTCCACCCCGTTGCGCTCGAGCACAGCGATCAGCTCGGAGTGGACGAGCCGCACGCCCTCGGCGAGGTGCTGCTCGTCGTCTCCGGCGGACGCCAGGGCCCGCTCGAGGTTGTCGACCACGGGCAGCAGCTCGCGGACGAGCCCGCTCTTCGCGCGCTGCCCGGCGGCCGCGGCCTCCTTGGCGGCGCGCTTGCGGTAGTTCTCGAAGTCCGCCTGGGCGCGCCGGGCGAGGTCGAGGTACTCGTCGCGCTCGCGCTCGAGGACCGCGACCGGATCGCCGTCCGATCCGGCCGCCTCCTCCTTCTCCTCGAGGAGTTCCTGCTCGTTCGCCGGATCCTCCTCACCGGAGGGCTCGCCGGCCTCGTCGCGCGAGGTGGCGAGCTCCTCCTGCCCGGCCGAAGCGCCCGGCTCGGCCGGGTGCGCACGGCTGGTGTCTTCGTGCCGCTCGGTCATCCGCTACGCCTTCTCGTCGCCCTCGACCACCTCGGCGTCCACGACCTCCTCCTCCTCGTCGGCGGAGGTGTCCGCCGTGGCGCCGTCGGGCCCGGGCGCGCCGTTGCCGCCGCTCGCCGCCTGCTGCTGCGCGGCCGCCGCGTACATCTGCTCGGACACCTTGTGGAAGGCGGCCTGCAGCGCGTCGGTCTTCGAGCGCAGCAGGGCCACGTCGTCCGACTCGAGGTTGTCGCGCACGTCCTTGATCGCCGCCTGGATCTCCTCCTTGGAGGACGAGTCGAGCGTGTCGCCCATCTCGTTGACCTGGCGCTCGGCCTGGTAGGCGGCGTTCTCGGCCGCGTTGCGGGCCTCGACCACCTCGCGCTGGCGGCGGTCCTCCTCCGCGTGCGCCTCGGCGTCCTTGACCATGCGCTCGACCTCTTCCTCGGCAAGGCCGGAGCCGGCCTTGATCTCGATCTTCTGCTCCTTGCCGGTGCCGAGGTCCTTCGCGCCCACGTTGAGGATGCCGTTGGCGTCGATGTCGAAGGTCACCTCGATCTGCGGGATTCCCCGCGGCGCCGGCGGGATGCCGGTGAGCTGGAACTTGCCGAGCGACTTGTTGTAGCGGGCCATCTCGCGCTCGCCCTGGAGCACGTGGACCTCCACGCTCGGCTGGTTGTCCTCGGCCGTCGAGAAGATCTCCGACTTCCGGGTCGGGATCGTCGTGTTGCGCTCGATCAGCTTGGTCATCACGCCGCCCTTGGTCTCGATGCCGAGGGTCAGCGGGGTGACGTCGAGCAGCAGCACGTCCTTCACATCGCCGGCCAGCACGCCCGCCTGGATCGCGGCGCCCACGGCCACGACCTCGTCCGGGTTCACGCCCCGGTGCGGGTCCTTGCCGGTGAGCTCCTTGACCTTCTCCTGCACGGCGGGCATGCGGGTCATGCCGCCCACCAACACGACGTGGTCGATGCCGGCGCCGCCCTCGACGCCGGCGTCCTTGAGCGCCTGCTTCGTCGGCCCCACGACCCGGTCGAGCAGGTCCGCCGTCAGCTCGTTCAGCTTCGAGCGCGTGAGCCGCTGGTTGAGGTGCTTCGGGACCGACTCCACCGCCGTGATGAACGGCAGGTTGATCTGCGTCTCCTGCGCCGAGCTGAGCTCGGTCTTGGCCTTCTCGGCCTCCTGGTAGAGGCGCTGGAGGGCCATCTTGTCCTGCGAGAGGTCGACGCCCTCGGCCTTCTTGAACTCGCTGACGAGCCAGTCCACGACCGCCTTGTCGAAGTTGTCGCCACCCAGGTGGTTGTCACCGGACGTGGCCTTAACCTCGAACACGCCATCGCCGATCTCGAGCACGGACACGTCGAACGTGCCGCCGCCGAGGTCGAAGACGAGGATGGTCTGGTCGGACTCCTTGTCGAGCCCGTAGGCCAGCGACGCCGCCGTCGGCTCGTTGATGATCCGCTTGACGTCGAGGCCCGCGACCTTGCCGGCGTCCTTGGTCGCCTGGCGCTGGTCGTCGTTGAAGTACGCCGGCACGGTGATGACCGCGCTGTCGACCGTGTCGCCGAGATACGCCTCCGCGTCCGCCTTCAGCTTCTGGAGGATCATCGCGCTGATCTCCGGCGGGGCGAACTCCTTGCCGCCCGCCTTCACGCGCGCGTCGCCGTTCGCGCCGGGAACGACCTCGAACGGGACGATCTTCTCCTCCTCCTTGACCTCCGCCTCCTTGCGGCCCATGAAGCGCTTGATCGAGAAGACCGTGTTCTCGGGGTTTGTCACTGCCTGCCGCTTGGCCGGAGCGCCCACGAGGCGCTCCCCGCCCTCCGTGAAGGCGACCACCGAGGGGGTGGTGCGCGCGCCCTCGGCGTTCTCGATCACGGTGGGCTCGCCGCCCTCGAGGACGGCCATGCACGAGTTGGTCGTGCCAAGATCGATGCCGATCGTCTTGCCCACGTTCTGACTGCTCCTTTGTCGCTTAGGGGTGGATCCGAAAGAAATCTAAGTGGGAGTATGGCAGATGTTCTGCCGTTCCCCAAGGGTAGGGGGTCAGACCCCTATGTGTATGCTCCCGCCGCCATGCCCCGTGTCCTCGCGCTCCTCGCACTGCTCGGCACGCTCACGCTGGCGGCCTGTGGCGACGACGACGAGGCCGGAGACGGCGGTGGCGACGATCCGCCTCCGCCCGCGGCACAGGAGGAGACCGAAACGGAGCCGACGCCCTCGGAGCAGCGCGAGGCCTTGAAGGACACCAGCACCAAGCCGGAGATCCCACGGCCGACGGGGTCGCCCCCGCGCCGGCTCCAGGTCGAGGACATCGTGCGCGGCAAAGGGCCGGCCGCCAAGCCGGGCGACACGATCACGGCCCACTACGCCGGCGTGACCTTCTCCACCGGTGAGGAGTTCGACGCGTCGTGGAACAGCGGCGAGCCGTTTACGTTCCCGCTCGGCGGCGGCAAGGTGATCGAGGGCTGGGACCGCGGCTTCGTCGGGATGAAGGAGGGCGGCCGCCGGATCCTCACGATCCCGCCGGAGCTGGCCTACGGCGCACAGGGCTTCCCGCCGGCGATCGGCCCGAACGAGACGCTCGTGTTCGTGGTCGATCTCCTCGAGATCCGCTAAGCGAGCTCCCGCACGACGTCCGCGAACGCCGCCACCAGCGGGGAGGCGTCGCGCGCACGCCACGCGAGCGCGATCCGCAGCGGATCGATGTCGCCGATCGCGATCCAGGCCAGGTCCGGGCGGGCGTAGTACTGGGTCATCGACGCGGGCACGATGCAGTACGCCGAGCCGTCGGCGACCTGCTCCAGCATCTCCTCCACGTTGTCGTTCTCCGGGCCCCAGCGCGGCTTGCTGCCGTCCGGGCGCGGGTTCACCGCCCACCAGTCGACCCAGTAGCGCGGCGCGCGCCGCGTCCACATGATGGGCTCGTCGTTCAGGTCGAGGACCGAGAGCTCTGCCCGCCCCGCGAGCCGGTGGCCCGCGGCGAGTCCCGCATAGCGCGGCTCCGACGCGACGAGCTCCCAGCCGAGGCCGGTCAGGTCCGCGGGCAGCCAGACGAAGGCGATGTCGCAGTCACCATCGCGCAGGGCGGCGACCTCACCACCCCACTCGAAGCGCCGCGGCTCGACTCGCACGTGCGGGAAGCGAGCGAGGAAGCGGGCCCTGGCCTGGGTCGACAGCCGCCCCGCGCCGGCCGCCTCGAAGCCGACCCGCAGCCGGCCGGCCTCCCCGTGGGCGGCCCTCCGGGCCGTCTCGAGTGCCGCGTCGAAGCGCTCGACCAGCTCGCGTGCCTCCACGAGCAGCGCCTCGCCGGCGGCTGTTGGCGCCACCCCGCGGCTCGAGCGCTCGAGCAGCTGGACCCCCAGTTCTGCCTCGAGCTTGCGCAGGGCCTCGCTGAGCGCCGACTGCGAGAGGTGGAGGTCGAGCGCCGCGCGCGACACGCTCAGCCGCTCGGCGACGGCCACGAAGTAGCGCAGCTGCCGGATCTCGGCCACGCGGAGACGGTAGTCCCTCCCCTGCGCACCCGGCCGAGCCGGGTGCTTCGGCCATCGGCGAAACCGATGGCAGGGGCGCGGCGAGTCCAATGGGAGCGGAGCGCCGCCGCATCCACCATCCAAGACATGAGAACGCGCACCCTCGGCAAGGACGGACTCACCACCTCGGCGATCGGCTACGGCGCGATGGTGCTGGTGGAGGGCATGTACGGCTCAGTCGACGACGAACGCTCGCTCAGGGCGCTCCGCCACGCGATCGACGCCGGCGCCACCCTGATCGACACCTCCGACGCCTATGGCCCCGACGGCCACAACGAGCGCCTCGTGGGACGCGCCGTGGCCGGCCGCCGCGACGAGGTCCAGATCGCGACCAAGTGGGGCATCGTGCACCCGCGCGGCGAGCACGCCCATCGCGTGAAGCACTCCCACGACCAGGAGATCTGGGTCGACGCGCGGCCCGAGCGGGCCCGCGCGGCCGCCGAGGCCAGCCTGCGCCGGCTCGGGGTCGACGCGATCGATCTCTGGTACCTGCACTTCCCGGACCCGGGTGTGCCCGTCGAGGAGAGCGTGGGCGCGATGGCCGACCTCGTGGCCGAGGGCAAGGTGCGGCACATCGGGCTCTCGAACGTGACCGCCGACCAGCTGCTGGCGGGCCACCAGGCGCACCCGCTCGCTGCGGTCCAGTCCGAGTACTCGCTCTGGACGCGCGACCCCGAGCGGGAGCTGCTCCCCGCGCTGCGCGAGCTGGGAATCGGCTTCGTGCCGTGGTCACCGCTCGGCGCCGGCTTCTTCGCGGGCTCGGCCGACCGGATCGGAGCGCCCGGCGAGGACTTCCGCAGCAACCACCCCCGCTTCCGGCCCGAGAACCTGCGCGCCAACCGGGACCGCTACGCGCCGCTGCGAGGTCTGGCGGAGGAGCTCGGCATCACGCCGGCGCAGCTCGCCTTGGCGTGGCTGCTCCATCAGGGCGAGGACGTCGTCCCCATCCCCGGGACCCGCACGCCGGAGCACCTCGACGAGAACCTCGCCGCGGCGGACGTGGTGCTCGACGGCGACGCGCTCGCGCGCATCGACGAGCTCGCCCCGGCCGGGGTGGCGGCGGGGCGAGCGCTCCTCTAGCCGGCGAAGCTCAGCGCATAGGCGATCGACCCCGCGCACACCACCGCCACGCCGGCGTAGTCCGAGGGCCGGCGAAGGTCCGGCGGACGGGCGAAGAGCACCACGGCCAGCAGCATGAACGGGTCGAAGTACTTCTGGTACACGAGGTTGACCGGAAGCGTGCCCAGCAGGAAGGCGCCGAGGTAGACGCTCGGCAGCGAGGTCCAGCCGGCGCGGCGCACCAGCAGCGCGCCGGCCGCCGCGCCGGCCGGCACGAGGAGCCAGAACAGGAGCGACGACCCGAGCACGGTCGGCACCTCGTCCGACAGCCGCCACAGGTAGCCGGCGTCGCCTTGAACGCCCGGGCGGGCCGGCATGTACTCGAGCGGCTCGAGCAGCACCAGCCCGACGCCCACCGCCACGGCGCCCGCGACCAGCGCCGCAGGGACCCGCGGCCGCACGCGGACCGCCGCGAGGACCCTGACCGCCGTGCGGCCCACGGGCGAGCGCAGACGGCGCCACTGCGCGGGCCCCAGCACGAGCGCCGCGTACATCCCGAGCAGCGCCACGCTGAACCCCACGGTGCGGAGCGACAGCTCGTCTCGGCCCACGCCCGGGCGGTCGGTGCCGTGCCCGCACGAGGCCGGGTCGGCGCTCGGCGGCACCAGCCCGGTCCACTCGTTCACGAGGGCTGTGAGCGGCACGAGCGCCAGGCCGAGCATCGCGCCGCCGGCGGCCACCCGGCCGAGCCGCAGCGGCGGCAGCACGAGGAAGAACGCCGCCACCGGCACGAGCCACAGGAACGACTGGCGCGTCATCACCGCCGCCCCGACCGCAAGGCACGCCACGGCGAAGGCGGCGAGCGAGCCCTCGCGCGCGTATGCGTGGATGCGCTCCAGGGCGATCAGCCCGAACAGGATGGCCAGGTTGTCGGTGAGCAGCGTGAACGAGGCGCCGAACACGTAGGGCGACAGGACGAACGCGAGCGTCAGCGCAAAGGCGGAGGGTCCGCCGAGCGGCGTCGCGCGCCGCAGCAGGCGCAGCAGCGCAAGCGCCATTCCGTAGGAGATGGCCACGTTCAGCAGCCGCAGCTTCCACAGCTCGAACCCGACGAGCTCGCCCCAGCCGGCGGTGACCAGGTGGTACAGCGGGGTCTGCGCCGACGGGTAGTCGGAGAGGTCGAGCCGCTCGCTCAGCTGGAGGATCGTGGGCAGCTGATAGATCCGCGCGTCGCTGCCGTGGAACGTGTCGATCTCGACCGTGAGCCCCTGCAGCACGGCGATGCCGATCAGGAACGGCACTGCGAGCAGGAGGCGGTAGAGCATCAGCCCTCTGGGAGGGGTCGCGGCGGGCGCAGCCGCGGCCCCATCTCCACCGCGACGATCGCCGCCATGATGAGCCCCGCGCCAAGCCAGCCGGTGGCCGTCAGCCGCTCGTCGTTCAGAACCCAGCCGAACAGCCCGGCGAAGGCGGGCTCGGAGGCCAGGATCAGCGCCGTGCGGGCCGGCGGCGCGTGCTTCTGCGCGAACGACTGCACGAAGAAACCAAGCGCGCTCGCGACGAGCGACGTCACGAGCAGGGCCGACCACACGGTCGCCCCCTCGGGCGGCTCGAGCTGACCGGCCACCGCCGCGATCGCAAGCGAGACGAACCCGACCACGCCGAGCTGCACGGCGAGCAGCGCGCCGACGTCGAAGCGCCGCACCGCGTCGGCCGTGGCGAGGATGTGCGCCGCCAGCGAGAACGCGCACAGCAGCACCAGGCCGTCGCCGCGCAGGTCGAGCTCGCCCCCGGCGCCGGACAGCAGCCAGAGGCCGAGCATCGCCACTCCGGCCGCGACCCAGGCAGTCCTTCCGATGCGGTGCCCGAGGAACACTGCGCCCAGGACCGGGGTCAGCACCACGAACAGGCCCGTGATGAACCCGGTGTTCGACGCGCTCGTCTCCTCGAGGCCGAGCGTCTGGAAGGCGTAGCCGGCGGTGAGGAAGACGCCCATCAGCAGACCCGCGCGCCAGCCCTCCGGCGACAGTGCGCGCAGCTGCCGGTGGAAGATCAGCGCCACCAGCAGCGCCGCCGGGATGAAGCGGTACGCCAGGAACGCCATCGTCGGCAGCAGCTCGATCGCGTCCTGGACCATCACGAAGGTCAGGCCCCAGACGGCGGCGATGCCGACCAGCCCGAGCTCGGCCGCCCGCCGCGCTGTCATCGCTTGCGCATCGCCGCTCGCCCGTAGGGGCACAGGCTCAGCACCGGGCATTCCGGGCAGCGCGGCTTCCTCGCAACGCACGTGCG
>JBKGUS010000347.1:0-21298 GCA_046462295.1 Thermoleophilaceae bacterium
TACGTGTTCTGCCAGATCGTGCCGGCCTTCAGCCCACGCGCGACGGCCAGCGCGCGCGAGCCCTTGTCGGTCCACACGCCGGCGGCGAGGCCATACGCGCTGGCGTTCGCCTTCTCGACCGCCTCCGCCTGGGTGCGGAACGTGAGCACGGACACGACCGGCCCGAAGATCTCCTCGACGGCGATGCGGTTGACCGGCGCCACGTCGGTGAACAGCGTCGGCGGGAACCAGTACCCGCGCTCGGGCAGCTTGCAGTCGACCGTGCGGCGCGTGGCGCCCTCGCGCTCGCCCGCGTCCCCCAGCGCCTCGATCCGCTGCAGCTGCGCGGCGCTGTTGATCGCGCCGTCGTCGGTGTTCTTGTCGAGCGGGTCGCCCACGCGCAGGCGGCCCATCCGCTCCCACAGCTTCCCGACCACCACGTCGGCCACGCTCTCCTGGATAAGCAGCCGCGACCCGGCGCAGCACACGTGCCCCTGGTTGAAGAAGATCCCGTTGACGATCCCCTCGACGGCCTGGTCGAGCGCCGCGTCCTCGAACACGACGTTGGCCGACTTGCCGCCCAACTCGAGCGTGAGCGACACCCCGCGTCCCGCGAGCGCGGCCTGGATGTTCTTGCCCACCGAGGTCGAGCCTGTGAAGGCCACCTTGTCGATGTCCGGCTCGCGCACCAGGGTTGCGCCGGCGGACCCGTCGCCGGGGATGATCGAGACGACGCCCTCGGGCAGCTCCGCCTCCTGGCAGATCTCCGCCAGCAGCAGCGCGGTCAGCGGCGTGGTCTCGGCCGGCTTGAGCACCGCGGTGTTGCCGCAGGCCAGCGCGGGCGCGACCTTCCAGGCCGCCATCAGCAGCGGGAAGTTCCAGGGCACGATCTGCGCCGCCACGCCGTGCGGCGCCACCGCGCGCCCGCCGACGCCATAGGAGAGCTTGTCCGCCCAGCCCGCGTAGTGGAAGAAGTGCGCGGCCGCGAGCGGGACGTCCACGTCGCGCGACTCGCGCACCGGCTTGCCCCCGTCCATCGACTCGACCACCGCGAGCTCCCGCGCCCGCTCTTGAATCAGGCGAGCGATCCGGAAGAGATACTTCCCACGCTCGAGACCCGTCAGTGCAGCCCAGCCAGGCTGAGCAGCGCCGGCCGCCTGAACGGCGCTCCGCACGTCCTGCGGCCCCGCGAACGCGACCTCGGCGACCGGCTCCTCGGTGGCCGGGTTGATCGTAGGCACGCGCGTGCCGTCCAGCGGGTCGCGGAACTCGCCGCCGATGAAGAGCCCGTAGGAGTCGCGCAGGCGGACGTGGTCGGGGGACTCGGGCGCGGGCGCGTAGTCCCAGACGATGCGGGTTCGAGTGTCGGTCATTCCTTCGAGAAGTCCTCTGGCCGCGCGTAGCGGCCGGTCTGTGTCTTCTGGTACTGCATCAGCAGGTCGTTCAGCAGCGACGAGGCGCCGATCCGGAAGCGGTCCGGCGTCAGCCACTCGTCACCGAGCGTCTCCTTGACGAGCACGAGGCGGTGGAGCGCCGCCTTGCTCGTCGAGACGCCGCCAGCCGCCTTCATGCCCACGGGCCGGCCGGTGCGCTCCATATAGTCGCGCACCGCCTCCAGCATGACGAGGGTCACGCCCGGCGTGGCGCCGCTCGACGCCTTGCCGGTGGAGGTCTTGATGAAGTCGGCGCCCGCCTCCATCGAGATCATCGAGGCGTGCCGGACGTGGTCATACGAGCCGAGCTCGGCGGTCTCGATGATCACCTTCAGGTGGGCGTCGCCGCAGGCCTCCTTCACGCGCACGATCTCCTCCATCACGCGCGTGTCGTCGCCCGCCAGGAACGCCTCTCGCGAGATGACCATGTCGATCTCCTCGGCGCCGGCGGCCACGGCCTCCTCCGTGTCGCGCAGCTTGACGTCGAGCGAGGCCTGGCCGGACGGGAACGCGGTGGCCACCGAGGCGGCCCGCACGCCCGTTCCCTCGAGCGCCTCCCGCACCACGCCGACGAGCGACGGGTACACGCAGACGGCGGCACACGACGGGATCTCGGGCATCGTGGGCGCGGGGCAGACAGCCTTCGCGCACAGGTTGCGCACCTTGCCGGGGGTGTCCGCCCCCTCCAGGGTGGTGAGGTCGACCATTGAGACGGCGAGGCGGATGCCCTGCTGCTTTGCGGTCGTCTTGATGGAGCGCTTGCCGAGCAGGGCGGCGCGCTCTTCGATGCCGACCCGGTCGACGTGTGGCAGGCGACGGATCACCCCCTGAGTATGGCGCGTCAGAATCAATCGCAATGCCACGTGCAGCCGTGATCGTCATGGACGCCTGCGGGGTGGGCGCGCTGCCGGACGCCGACCTCTATGAGGGCGACGCCGGCTCCAACACGCTCGGGCACCTCGCCGAGCGGGTGGGCGGCCTCGACCTGCCCGCGCTGGGCCGGCTCGGGCTCGGCTCGATCATCCCGATCGAGGGCGTGCCGCCGGCCGCGGACCCGGTCGTGCACGGCCGGCTCCACCCGCTCGGGCCGGGCAAGGAGTCGACCACCGGCCACTGGGAGCTGATGGGCGTGGTGCCCGACCACCCGCTGCCCACCTACCCGCAGGGCTTCCCGCCCGAGCTGGTGGAGGCGCTCGAGCGGGCCACGGGCCATCGCTTCTGCTGCAACCGGCCTTACAGCGGCACGGAGGTGATCGAGGACTTCGGCGAGCACCACCTCCAGACGGGCGAGCTGATCCTGTACACGTCGGCGGACTCGGTGCTCCAGATCGCCGCCCACGTGGACGTGCTGGACGAGCCGGGCCTCTACGCGGCGTGCGAGGCCGCACGCGAGCTGATGACGGGCGAGCACACCGTCGGCCGCGTGATCGCGCGGCCCTTCGAGGGCCGGCCCGGAGCGTTCCAGCGCCGCGAGGGACGGCGCGACTACGCGGCCCCGCCGCCCGGGCGGTCCTACCTCGAGGAGCTCCAGGCCGCCGGCATGCCGGTGCACGGCGTGGGGAAGATCCGCGACCTGTTCGCCGGCGTGGGCGTGGACGCCAAGCACGACGGCGGCACCAACGCCAAGGGCATCGCGGCCACAACCTCGCTCATCCGAGAGCTCGAGACCGGACTGATCTTCGTGAACCTCGTCGAGACCGACCAGGTCTACGGCCACCGCCACGACGTGGAGGGCTTCCACCGCTCGCTGCAGGAGATCGACGCGGCGGTGGCGGACTGGCTCGGGCTGCTGCGCGACGACGACCTGCTCGTGCTGACCGCCGACCACGGCGTGGACCCGAACGCCCCGCACACCGACCACACGCGCGAGTACGCGCCGCTGCTGGCCCGCTTCGAGGGGAACGGCGGGCGCCGCCACGACGGGCCGCTGGCCGACGTGGGAGCGAGCGCGCTGCGCTGGCTCACGGGCCGCGACGCGCCGGGGCTGCCCGGGACGCCGTTCGTCTGAGCGCTATCCGGCCGGGCAGCCGGTGTCCTTCTCGCAGTAGTACCTCAGGTCGAGATGCCTCACGTCGATTCGTTCGAGCTCCCGGCCCGCGGCGTCGTACACGACGAGCTCGCGCAGCGGCCGCCAGGCGTCCACCAGGAGTACGAAGCCGCCGTCCACGCCGGTCTCCACGAGCGGCGGGCCGTCATCGACGTAGTGCAGCACGAGCCGCTCGACGGAGCGGGCCGTCACGCCGAGCAGGGGGATGCGCCCGTGCTCGTCCAGGAAGTCGCGATTGCCGAACGCGGTCGGGCCCAGCACGATCGCCGCCTTGTTCGCGAAGGTCTCGCGCCAGCCGTCGATGGTGTTGCCGATCCCGATCGCCTCGTCGAGGGCGAAGTTCAGGACGGTGCCCCGGGCCGTAGGTGCCACGAGCACGTTTCGGTGTGACGTACGCTGGATCCTGTGCGGCGCCTGTGCGTCTTCTGCGGCTCGAGCCCTGGCGCCAGGCCGGCGTACGCCGAGGCAGCCGAGGAGCTCGGGCGGCTGCTGGTCGCCGAGGGAATCGGCCTGGTGTACGGCGGCGGAAAGGTGGGCCTGATGGGCAGGCTCGCCGACGCGGTGCTGGCCGAGGGCGGCGAGGCGATCGGCGTGCTGCCGGAGGCGCTGGTGGCCAAGGAGATCGGCCACCCGGGCCTGAACGACCTCCGCGTGGTGGGCTCGATGCACGAGCGCAAGGCGGTGATGGCCGACCTCTCGGACGGCTTCGTCGCTCTGCCGGGCGGGCTCGGCACGGTCGAGGAGTTGTTCGAGGTCTACACCTGGTCGCAGCTCGGCCTGCACCTGAAGCCTTGCGCGCTACTGGACGTGGAGGGCTACTACGAGGGGATCGCAGCCTTCCTGTCGCGCGCCGTCGAGGAGCGCTTCCTGCGCGAGGACCACAGGGACATGCTGATCGTGGAACGCGACTCGCGCACGCTGATCGAGCGGGTGAGGCGCTTCGAACCCGCGGCGATCGTGCCCAAGTGGATCGACCGCAGCGAGACGTGAGCTATGACGGAAGCCTCAGGGCAGCGCTGTGTGGATGATGCCGCCCGGCCGGCCGTCCTCGCAGCACGGCTTAAGTTGTGACGCTCAGTCCAGCGCGCCCTCGAGCCGCAGCACTCGCCGCAGGATCGCCAGCGACGACGCGTAGGTGGAATCCATCCCGTAGTAGCTCAGCCCGCGGGCGCCCAGCGTCCGCGCCTGTGTGTACGGCGTGTCGGAGGCGTAGTGGATGATCCCGAAGTCGACGGGCAGCTTCGAGAAGTTGACCGCCTCTCCCACCGGGTGGCGGTCGGCGTCCGCGATCTCGTACAGCGCGTTGCAGTACGGCCCGGCTTCCATCTCCACCACCGTGAACGCCTCGCGGTAGTAGAAGTCGAGGTAGGCGCGGTTCTGCAGGAAGGTGCTCTTCACCGTCACCGCGCGCTGGTTGTCGAGCCCGCTGCCGAAGCGCAGGTCGCCCGCGAGATCGTCCACGCCGAAGGCGTTGTCCAGCCAGTAGGTCGAGCCCGAGTGCTCGTCGTGCACGACGCTCGACAGCATCACGTCGCCCACGTCGGCGTTCAGCGTGGCGGCCTTGCCCAGCACGTACACGCCGCGCAGCCCGGCCGTGTCCACCGCCACCTCGCGCAGGATGTTGTACGCGGCCACCCCGAGCGGGTAGTCGATGTTCACCACCACCGCCTCGCTCGAGCGAAGCGCCTCCGGGTCCACCTCCCCGAGGCGTGGGTCGAGCCGCTCCGGGTGCAGCCTCGCCAGCGGCAGCACCTGGGCAGGCACCCGCAGCGCGGTAGAGCTGCGCAGGTGCGACACGCCGCTCTCCTGCTCCGACCGTCGCCGCGCCTCGCGGCCCTCGGGACCGTGCGAGTCGAAGTACAGCCGCGCCACGAAGTAGAGGAAGTTCTCCCACGACCCCTCGGCACGGCCCTCGCGGAATGCGCGCAGCTCCTCGCGCAGGATGTCGTCCTCGGGCAGGGTCTCGACGAACCGCACGAGGCTCGCCTCGCGCTCGCGGGCCACGCCGGTCGCGATATTGAGCAGGCTGTGCGTGTTCGAGCTGACGAAGTACATCGGTGCGCCCGTGAGGCGCTCCTCGGCAAGCCGCTCGTGCACGGGCGCCCACCAGCGCCGCGTCATGCGCGCGTAGCCGACCTGCGTGCCGCCCAGCATGCGCACCCGCAGGTTCATCCGGCGCTCGGCGATCAGCCGCAGGCGCTCGTCGAATCGATCGCCCCACGCCTCCCGCAGGCGCGACCAGTCGTCCACCGAGCCGCCCAGCGCCTGCGAGCACTCCTCGGGGGGCGGCTCGTGCTCCGGCGGCCAGCCCGCCGCCCGCTGGCGCACGCGCAGCTTGTTCCACTCGATCTGGAACGCCACCAGCGTGGGGATGAGGTCGTCCACGTCCGACGCGCTGGCGAGCAGCACGGCGTGCATGCCCTCGCCGCCGTCGTACCAGCGCCGCCGGCGGGCCGGGGCGTCCGCCTCGTTCCACTCGTCGATGACGATCCCGTTCCGGGCGAAGACCTCGGCCTCCTGGCCCATGATCACCAGCTCGGCGCCCGCGATGCCGTCCGGCATGCGCCGGATCGCGTAGATGAACGCGCCGAGGTCGGGCTCGTCGCTGTCGGCCAGCGGGTGCAGGCTCGAGCCGATCGCCCGGTGCGACGACTCGAGCACCCGCAGCGCCGTCTCGCCGCTCGAGCGTAGGAGGGTGTTGTAGGTGCGCTGGTAGAGCTCGACCTCGTCGGAGAGCCGGCCCTCGGGCCCCGCCTCGGCGGCGCCGGCGAGCGCGAGTCGCGAGACGACCACTGCGCTACTCCTTCACGTACGGCACGCCGATTGCGGCGGGCGGTCGCGAGCGGCCGATCAGGCCCGCGACCACGATCAGCACGAGCACGTACGGCAGCGCCTGGAACAGCACGGCAAGCGACTCGGAGAATGCGGGCAGCCGCTGCGCCACCGCGCTCGAGAACCCGAACAGGAGCGCCGCCGCCAGGGCACCCCCGGGCCGCCAGCTGCCGAAGATCACGGCGGCCAGCGCGATGAAGCCGCGGCCGTCGGTCATGATCTCGTTGAACGAGCCGACGAGGCCGACCGACAGGTAGACGCCGCCCAGCCCTGCGAGCAGCCCGGAGGAGATCACGGCGAGGTACCGGGTCCGCAGCACCGGCACCCCGACGCTGTCCGCCGCCCGCGGCTTCTCGCCAACCGAGCGCAGCCGCAGCCCGCTCGCCGTCCGGAAGAGGTACAGCGCCAGCAAGGGCACGAGCAGCAGTGCTACCCACGTCAGCACGCTGGCGGACCCGATGGCCGTTCCGAAGAAGTCGAGATCCTCGATCAGCGGCAGACTCAGCTCGGGCACGCGCGGTACGTCGCCCGGCGTTCCCTGGTCGCCGTAGTGGGCGATGAAGACATAGCCCGTGATCCCGAACGCGAGGAAGTTCACGGCGAACCCGCTCACGACCTGGTCGGCGCGCAGCGCGATCGAGAAGACCGCGTGGACGACCGCGAGCACGCCGCCGGCCGCCATGCCGACCAGCGCGCCGAGAAACCAGGAGCCGAGCTTGTCGGCGGCGAAGATGCCAAAGAAGGCGCCCATCAGCATCATGCCCTCGAGCCCGATGTTGATGACGCCGCTGCGCTCGGACAGGATGCCGCCCATCGCGGCGAGTACGAGCGGGGTGGCAAAGCGGAGCATCGCCGCGATCAGCGCCGACCACACGAACACCCGCTCCAGGTTGGCCTCGCCGGACTGCGTGCTGACCACGGCGAGAATCGCGGCGAGCACCCCCGCCACTACCGCCCCGTAGCCGAGCTTCCGCTGCCCGCCCTGCGCCGCGATCACGCCAGCGCCCACCGCCGCTGCGGCCAGCAGGATCGACGGCACCGGGGTGCGCAACATGATCGGCGGCAGCGTGATGAACCAGGCGAGCACGGCGAGCGCGACGCCGACCCAGCCGACCGGCGTGGCGCTGACCCCCGCGCGCGTGGCGGCCATCGTGGCAGCGCTCACGGGGACGCCTCCTCACGGGCCGGCTCCGGCCTGCGATGGCCCCGGGAGAAGATCCCGCGTCCGCGCCTCAGCAGCCTGAGCACGAGCACGTCGGCGCTGACGAACAGCACCACCAGCCCCTGCAGGATGAAGGTGAGGTTAGCCGCCAGCTCCGGCTCGAACACGGTCGGGTCGAGGTTGCGCTGGGAGGTGCCGGAGAAGAGCGCGCCGAACAGCAGCGCGGCGGCGACGGTCCCGCTCGCGGTGTTGCGGCCGAGCAGCGCCACCGCGATGCCGGTGAACCCGAGCTGATTGACCTCGATGTCGTTGGTCGCGATGCGGAACTGCCAGCCCAGCACGTCGAGCGCGCCGGCCAGCCCGGCGAAGAGTCCGCAGACCGCCATCACGAGAACGTAGTTCTTCGACACGCTCATGCCGCTGTAGCGGGCCGCCTCGGGGTTGAGGCCGACCGCGCGGACCTCGTAGCCGGTCGTGGAGCGGTTGAGCAGGAACCAGAAGACGACGACGGCTACCAGCGCGATGAACAGCCCGATGTGCAGGCCCTGAAGGATCGGGTCGCCCCAGAACACCGGCAGGCGGGCGGACTCGACCACGTCGTTCGACACCGGGAGCGTCGCCTCGCGGTCGTTCTGGAGCGGGCCGCCCAAGCCGAACAGGTACAGCCCGATGAAGATCGCCGTGTAGTTGAGCATGATCGTCGAGACCACCTCGTTGGCACCGACCGTGGCCTTCAACCCGCCCGCGATGCCCGCCCAGACCGCGCCCGCCAGGCAGGCCGCCAGCATGGCGAGCACGATGTGGAGAAAGCCGGGCATCCCGGCAAGCTCCGACCCCACCCACACCGCGGCGATCGAGCCGACGATGTACTGGCCCTGCCCGCCGATGTTGAACAGGCCGGCCCGGAACGCGAACGCCACGGCCAGGCCGGTGAGGATCAGCGGCGTGGTGATGATCAGCGTCTGCTGCAGATTGAGCGCCGCGAGCTCGCGGTCCTCGCCCGTGGTCCACGGGAAGATCCACTGCAGGCCGGTGCCCCTCCAGATGGCCTCGTAGGTCGAGATCGGGTCCTTGCCGACCATCAGGACCGCGACGCCGCCGATCAGGAACGCGAGCACGGCCGTGAGCACGGGCACGACCACGCCGCCGCCGCGGATGTAGGCGGCCATCCGCGCCGCAGGCGTGACCGCGACCTCGGCGGCCGACTCGCCCGCGAGCGTTCCGCCCTCGGCCGGCTCGTCGGCGCGGTCGCGGCGGTCCGTCACTCGGCCCGACCCGCGCCGCCGCCGCCGGTCATGGCGAACCCGAGCTCCTCCTCGGAGACGTCGGGCGGGAACTCACCGACGATCTGGCCCTCGTAGATCGCGAGGATGCGGTCCGCCAGGGCGCGCACCTCCTCGAACTCGAGCGACACGAGCAGGATGCCCCGGCCGGCGTCGCGCTCGCCGATCAGGCGCTTGTGGACGAACTCGATCGCCCCCACGTCCAGCCCGCGGGTGGGCTGGTGGGCGACCAGCAGGCTCGGGTTGCTCGCGATCTCGCGCGCCACGGCCACCTTCTGCTGGTTGCCGCCCGACAGCGAGCTGGCCAGCGCGCCGGGGCTGCCGCCGCGCACGTCGTACTCGGTGAGAAGGTCCCTCGCGCGGCCGTTGATGCGCCCCTTGTTGAGCACGCCGCGCCGGCTGAGCGGGGGCTTGTGGTAGTCGCGCAGGGCCAGGTTCTCCGCGAGCGTGAAGTCAAGCACGAGCCCGCGCAGGTGGCGGTCCTCCGGGATGTGGGCCACGCCGGCGTCCGAGGTAGCGCGCACGCCGGCCCCGGCCACGTCCTTCCCGGCGATCCGGATGCTGCCCGATGCGGTGCGTCGCAGCCCGGAGATCGCCTCGACCAGCTCGTGCTGGCCGTTGCCGTCCACTCCGGCCAGCGCCACGATCTCCCCCGCGCGCACCTGCAGTGAGAGCCCGCGCACGGCCGGCAGCTCGCGGTCGTCCAGCACCTCGAGATCCTCCACCTCCAGCACCGGATCGCCGGTGGAGGGTTCCTTCTTCTCGACACGCAGCAGCACCTCGCGGCCGACCATGAGCCGCGCGAGGCTCTCCTCGGTCGACCCCTCCTTCGGCACCGTGTCGATGCGCTTGCCGCGCCTGAGCACCGTGATGCGGTCGGAGATCTCGAGCACCTCGCCGAGCTTGTGGCTGATGAAGACGATCGCCACGCCGTCCTGCTTCAGCGCGTTCAGCACCTCGAACAGCTCGCCGGCCTCCTGCGCGGTGAGCACCGCGGTCGGCTCGTCCAGGACGAGGACCCGCGCGTCGCGGTAGAGCGTCTTCAGGATCTCCACACGCTGCTGCTGGCCGACGCTGACGTCCTCGATCTTCGCGTCCGGGTCCACCGCCAGCCCGTAGCGCTCGGACAGGTCCTTCACCCGCCGTGCACCCTCGCGCACGTCGAGCGTCCTGCCGCGGCCGCGCGGCTCCTCGCCGAGCACGATGTTCTCGGTCACGGTCATGACCGGGACGAGCATGAAGTGCTGGTGCACCATGCCGATGCCCAGCTCGATCGCCCTCGATGGCGAGTCGATCTTGACCGGCTGGCCGTCCACGCGGATCTCGCCCTCGTCCGGGTGGTACAGCCCGTAGAGGATCGACATCAGCGTCGACTTGCCGGCGCCGTTCTCCCCCAGCAGGGTGTGGACCTCGCCGCGGCGGAGGTCGAAGTCGACCCGGTCGTTCGCGACGACCGGGCCGAACCTCTTCGTTATTCCGCGTAGCTCGAGAGCGGGTGCGTCGTCGCTCACCGAGTGGGGAACCTACTGCTTACTTGACCTCTGCGGGGATCTCGCCGACCTCGCCGGAGGCCACCTGTTCGGTGATCTGCTCGATCTGGTCGGCGTACTGCTCGCCCTCCGGACCGAGCTTGCCGAGGCCGACGCCGCCGTTCTCAACGGTGGCGATGACGTCGGTGCCGCCCTCGAAGTTGCCCTCCTGGGCGCGCTTCACCGCCTCGAACACGGCCTGGTCGACCTTCTTCACTGCGCTGGTGAGGATGTGGTCGCCGAGGTAGGACTGGTCGGCGTCCACGCCGATGCCCTGCACGCCCTCCTCCTTGGCGGCGTCGAGCGCGCCGAGGCCGCAGCCGCCGGCCACCTGGAAGACGACCTTGGAGCCCCTCGCGATCTGGTCGAGCGCGATCTCCTTGCACTTCGCCTGGTCGACGAAGTCCTGGGAGTACCCGTTCAGCGTCTTCACCTGCGGGAACGCCTTCTTGGCGCCCGCCTGGAAGCCCGCGATGTAGGCGTCCACCGGCGGGATCTTCTGGCCGCCGACCGTGGAGACGGTGGTGGCGTTGTTGTCCTTCGCCCACAGGCCGGCGAGGTAGCCGGCCAGGTAGCCCGCCTCGTTCTCCTTGAACAGGAGGCCCTGGACGTTCTTCGGCTTGTCCTTCAGCGCGGCGGCCGGGAAGTCGACGATCGCGAACTGCGCGTCGGGCAGCTGCGTGGCGACCGTGTTCACGGCGTCCGCCATCAGGAAGCCGACCGGGATGATCAGGTCGAACTGCTGCTGGGCGAGGGTCGTCAGGTTGGGGACGTAGTCGCCGTTCGACTCCGAGATCAGAACGCGCGTCTCGACGCCGAGCTCGCTCTCGGCCTGCTTGATGCCCTTGTTGGCCAGCGCGTTGAACGAGCGGTCGTTGAGACCGCCGATGTCGGTGACGACACCTGCCTTGATGGACTCGGCAGCAGGCTCCTCGCTGGCGCCACCGCCGCCGCCTCCATCGTCGTCGTCGTCATCGCCGCAGGCCGCCATGCCCAGAACGAGCGCGGCGATCATGGCCATGACCAAGAGCCGGAAGGTCTTACTCACAGTGCAAACACTCCTCATTGCCGATGCCGGCTGGGGAAGGCCGGCGTATGGGCCAAGAACGGGTCACCCTACACCCTCAGCATTAAGCTCTGTTTGAGGGATCGTTCGCAGAATGCGGCCTCGATAGCTGTGCGAGTGATGGTGCGGAGCCGATCGTCGTCGAAGCCGTACCGCTCGCGGCAGATGGTGTACTCGCCGCCGATGGACGCGCCGAAGTAGGGCGGATCGTCGGAAGCCAGCGTGACCTTCACCCCGGCCTCCATCAGGCGTGGCAGCGGGTGGTCCTCGTAGCTGGGAAAGAGGTCGAGGACGACGTTGCTGGTGGGACAGCACTCGAGGACGATCTCGCGCGCGGCCAGCTCCTCGACCAGGGCCGGGTCCTCGATCGATCGCACGCCGTGGCCGATCCTCGTGACCGGCAGCTCAAGGGCGGCCCGGACGCTCTCCGGGCCGGCCCATTCGCCGGCGTGGACTGTGCAGCCGAGGCCGGCCTTCGCGGCGATCTCGTAGGCCTCCTCGAAGCCGCCCGCCGGGAAGTTCTCCTCGTCGCCGGACATCTGGAAGCCGACAACGTGGGGATGGGGCCTCGAAGCCGCGTAGCGCGCCACGCGAACCGCCTGCTCCGCCCCGAGGTTTCGGATAGCGGTGAAGAGGATGCGGGACTCGATCGCGTGGTCTTCTCTGGCGTCGTCAATGCCCTTCGCGATGCCGTTCAGGTGCTCCTGGGGGTCGAGGCGGACGAGCGCGGCGTGATCGGGCGAGACGATCAGCTCGACGTAGATGGCCCCGTCCCGGGCGCAGCTCGCGAGGTACTCGTAGGTGACGTCGCGATAGTCCTCGGCGGTACGGATCACGCTGGCCGCGCGGTCGTAGGTCTTCAGGAAGTCGAGGAAGTCCGTGTAGGCGAAACGGTCGGGGCCGTCGAAGACGCCAGCCGGGACCGGCAGGTCGTTGCGCTCGGCGAGCCTTCGGATCAGGGCCGGCGGGGCGGTGCCCTCCAGATGAACGTGCAGTTCGGCTTTCGGAATCAGAGTGTGGGCTGCCAGACGTATCGTTTTTGGCGCCTTTGACAGCCCACACTCGTCAGCGCCGCGTTTCCAGGACCGGCGGCGCCTGCGGGGGTGGGTCGCCGATGGTGTAGGCGGCGCGGATCGCGTCGGCGGCGCGGTCCGCGGCGTCGGCATCGGCGGCGTGCACCACAGCGAGGGGGCGCTCGCCCGGGCCGACCGCCTCACCCGGGGCCGCAACGTCGGTCAGGCCCACCGCGTGGTCCACGGGGTCGGTCTCGCGAGTGCGGCCGCCCCCGAGAGCAACGACGGCCAACCCAACTGCCCGCACATCCACACGCGACACGAAACCAGGCGACGCCGGAAGCACCTCCGCCGTCACCGCTGCCGTTCGCAAGTGCCTGGCGGGCGCCTCGAGGAAATCAATCGGCCCCCCGAGCTCGGCCACCATGGCCGCAAACCGCTCCGCCGCCGCCCCCGAATCGAGAGCACGCTCGGCGGCATCCCCGCCGCCTTCGACGCCCCCGAGCACCAGCAGCTCCGCGCTCAGCGCCAGCGTGACCTCGCGCAAGCGCGGGTCCAGCGAGGCGGGATCCGTGAGACCCGAGACCGACTCCAGCACCTCCACCGCATTCCCGGCAGTCCGCCCGAGCACCCGGTCCATGTCCGTGATCAGCGCGGAGGTCGGCAGGCCGTTTCCCTGAGCCACCTCGACGATCGCCTCGGCCAGCTCCCGCGCGCCCTCCATCGTCGGCATGAAGGCGCCGGACCCGACCTTCACGTCCATCACCAGCGCGTCGAGGCCGGCGGCGAGCTTCTTCGACAGAATCGAGGCGACGATCAGGTGAACCGACTCGACGGTGCCGGTGGCGTCGCGGATCGCGTAGAGGCGGCGGTCCGCCGGGGCGAGCTCGGCGGTCTGCCCGACGATCGCACACCCGGCGCGCTGGACCGCGCGGCGGAAGGCGGCGGGATCGGGCGCCGTGTCGTAGCCGGGGATCGACTCGAGCTTGTCGAGTGTGCCGCCGGTGTGGCCGAGCCCGCGGCCCGAGATCATCGGCACCGCCCCGCCGCAGGCCGCCACGATCGGCGCGAGCAGCAGGCTCACCTTGTCCCCGACGCCGCCGGTCGAGTGCTTGTCGAGCGCAGGGCCGGGCAGATCGGCGTCGGACCAGTCGAGCACGTCGCCGGAGCGGGTCTTCGCGCCCGTGAGCGCGATGCGCTCGTCGGCGGTCATGCCTCGGAGCAGGATGGCCATCGCGAGGGCGCCGACCTGGGCGTCGCTCACCGAGCCGTCCGTGATGCCCTTGACCAGGAACTCGATCTCCTCGGCGGTCAGCTCGCCGCCGTCGCGCTTGCGCCGGATCAGCTCGGCGATCAGCACGAGCGCTCCACGAAGCGAGTGATCAGCGGGGCCAGGTCCCTCGCGGCACGGGCGGCGTCGCGGAGGGTCTGCTCGTGGCTGACAGGCTCGTCGCTCATGCCCTCGGCGAAGTTCGTGATCGCGGACACCGCGGCCACCCGGAGCCCGCTGTGGCGGGCGACGATCGTCTCGTGGACGGTGGACATGCCGACGGCGTCGGCGCCCATCGTGCGAAACGCGCGGATCTCCGCCGGGGTCTCGAAGCTGGGGCCGCTCACGGCGAGGTAGACGCCCTCGGCCAGCTCGATGCCGAGCTCGTCCGCCGCGGCGCGCAGGCCGTCGCGAAGCTCCGGGTCGTAGGCGTCGCGCAGGCTCGTGAAGCGGTCGCCGAGCTCGTTCGCGTTGGGGCCGGTCAGCACGTTCACGCCGCTCATGTTGATGTGGTCCGTGATCAGCATGAGCCGGCCTGGCCCGAGCTCGGGGCGCAGCGAGCCGGCGGCGTTCGTTAGCACGAGGATCTCGGCGCCCGCGGCGCGCAGGGCCCGCACGGGCGTGCGCACCAGGTCGTGGTCGACGCCCTCGTAGAGGTGGGCGCGGCCCTGGAGCACCACGACCGGCACGTTTCCGATGCGGCCGGCCACGGCGGTCCCGCCGTGTCCTTCGACGCTCGGGCGTGGAAAGCCGGGCAGGTCGCCGTAGGGGATCGTGACCGGGTCCTTCACGGCGTCCGCCACGGCGCCGAGGCCCGAGCCCAGCACCACGCCGACGCGCGGCTCGAGGCCGGTCCGCTCCGTGAGGACGTTCGCGGCGTCGCGGTAGCTCATGGCTCGAGGTCGAACGAGAGCGGGAACAGCTCGGCGAGCGTGTAGGTCCTGTACTCGCCGCCCGGGCGCCCGAGGTGGACGGGCGTGTCCGGGCCGGCGAGCTCCGAGAGCCGCTGCCGGCAGCCGCCGCAGGGCGGGCAGAACTCCATCCTCTCGGCCACGACTGCCACGCCGGCGATCTCGGTCTCCCCAGCCGCCACGAGCGCGCCGATCGCCGAGGTCTCGGCGCACTGGCCCTGGGGATAGGAGGCGTTCTCGACGTTCGCGCCGGCGTAGACGGCGCCGCCGGGCGTGCGGAGGGCGGCGCCTACCTTGAAGTTCGAGTAGGGCGCGTGGGCGTTGCGCATCGCGCTGTCGGCGGCGCGCAGGAGGAGGTCGGGCGTGTCGAGGAGGAGGTCCGAGTAGCTCTGGGCGACGAGGGCGTCGTCGCCGATGCCTAGCTCCGCACGCAGCCGGCCGACCTTGTCCTGCTCGGCGGAGAGGTCCGATTCCGGCTGGGCCACGGCCTCGAGCTCGAGGAAGCTGCCGAGGCCCTCGACCTCGTCGATGTGGATCCGGACGTTCTCGTGGAGGAGGAGCCGGCGCCGTTTCTCGACGACGACGAGGGTGCCGAGGGCGGCATCCAGGGCGCCGCGGAGGGCGGGGGCATCGGCGATGGGCACGCGGCGGTACTCGCTCTCGCGGGCGCCGGGCGTGTCGGCGCGGCGGTACTGGATGAGCTCGGCGTCGCCCGGCTGCTGCTCGCGGAGCTTGAGCCGGCCTCGCGCGCGCGCGAAATACGTATCGGTCTGGGCGATCTCGCCGCGATCCTCCGCGCCGAGCGCGAGGGCGAGCTCGAGCGTGCGCGCCGGCTGGGTGTCGCGCGCCTTGAACTCGATGTTCCGGGAAGGGGCCAAGCCGGGCGCGAGCGTATAGCGTCGGCTCGCACTCGGCCGAGCCGACCGCTCGCCGCACGGCGCGTCGGTCGCACCCGGCCGAGCCGAGCGCTTCCGGTTAGGGTGCCCGGCATGCCGCAGCGACTCATCGTCGTCGACCACCCCGTCCTCGCCGACCGCCTCACAGTCATGCGGGACCGCTCCACAGGCCACGCCGAGTTCCGCCAGGCCCTGTTCGAGGCGTCCGCGATCCTGGCCGTGGAGGCCGCGCGCGAGCTCCCGGTGAGCGAGGTCTCGCTCGAGACTCCGCTCGAGCCGACCACCGGCAGCCGCCTCCCGAGCGAGATCACGATCGTGCCGGTGTTGCGGGCCGGCCTCGGGATGGTCGACGGCTTCCTGCGCCTGCTCCCGGGCGCCCGGGTCGGGCACGTGGGTGTCTACCGCGACGAGGTGCAGCACCGGCCGGTCGACTACTACGAGCGGCTGCCACCGGGGCTGGCCGACTCGTACGTGTTCGTGGTCGACCCAATGCTGGCCACGGGCGGCAGCGCGGTGCACGCCCTGGACCGCCTGAAGAGCGCCGGCGCGCGGCGGCTCGCGCTGGTCTGCCTCGTCGTGGCCCCGGAGGGCCTCAATGCGGTCGAGGAGCACCACCCCGACGTGAGCGTCTGGGCCGCCGCCGTGGACCGCGAGCTCGACGAGAACGCCTACATCCGCCCCGGCCTTGGTGACGCCGGGGACAGGGTGTTCGGCACGACCTGAGCGCGACCTCGGCTCCTGGTTCTCGCGCGGGGCGGCGAGACGCTTGCGGGGCCCCATCCCGGTCTGCGACTCATCCTCCCGAGTAGGAGGTGAGCTCGTGGCAAGATCAGCCGCAAGGACTCCTTCTGGAAGATCGTCGAGTAAGAGGCTCTAGGCGTGGCGTCCGACCGAGTGTGCGCTCAGCGCCACCTCGTCGCGACTCCCCTCCTCGGCGACGAAGTGCTCGTCCACGGCCACCCCGGCCACCCATACGATCTCCCCACTCGACTCCACCACCGGAAGCGTGCGCCGTAGGGCGCGCGGGACCTTGCGGTCGGTGAACAGGTCCTGCAGCGTCTTCGTGCCTTCCAGGCCGGCGGGGCGCATGCGGTCGCCCTCGCGCCAGGCGCGTACGGTCACGGTGGAGGCGAGGCCGGTCACGGTGACGTCGCCACCGCCGCCGAGCCGCGCGTGCACCTCCCAGTCGCCGAAACGGACCCGGCCGGGCACCGTCAGCTCGGCAGGGTCGGGGACGAGCTCCTCGCGCGCGCGTGTGAAGCGGAGCGTGCCGTACTCGGCGACCGCCCGCAGGCCGCCGCCGAGGTCGAGCGCCTTGGTGCCGCGCTCGTCCATGGCCAAAATCTCGTCGGCCTCGCGCCGGGAGAGCGCCCGCGGCGCGGCGGGGCCGGTCTCGGGCGCGAGCGGCTCGCGCGCCGCCTCCTCCGCCAGCCGGCGCAGCACCAGGCGCCGCAGCGCCGGCGGCTTTTCGCGCAGTGCCGCCAGCGACACCGCCGGCCCTCCGCCCAGCCCCTCCAGCGCCTCCGATACCGCCGCCTCCAGCACCTCCGCCTCCTCCCGCAGCTGGCGCGCCGTCTCGGCGATCGTCCGCTCCGCCGCGGGCCCAACTGTTCGCAGCGCCTCCAACAGGTCGTGGCGCACCCGTGCGCGGGCGAAGCGGCGGTCGGCGTTCGAGGGGTCCTCGCGCCACTCCAGGCCGCGCTCCCGCAGGTACTCGCGCACCTCCTCCCGGGTCACGTCCAGGAGCGGGCGGATCAGTCGCCCGCGCCGGGGCTCCATGCCGAGCAGCGCCCGCGACCCGGGCGAGACCGCCAGCCG
Source organism: Thermoleophilaceae bacterium (assembly GCA_046462295.1). GTDB lineage: Bacteria > Actinomycetota > Thermoleophilia > Solirubrobacterales > Thermoleophilaceae > JACVRW01. Next base: position 17,240 of record JBKGUS010000347.1, read on the forward strand.
GTACAGCACCGTCTCCGCCTGGTCGGACGAGGTGTGCGCGGCCGCGTAGTCGCCCTCGGCCAGCGACTCCGCCAGCGCGTAGCGCGCCTCGCGCGCCCGCTCCTGCAGGTTGCCGCCCTCGCCCAGCGAGATCCGCTCGGCGCGCAGCGGCACCCCCAGTCGCCCGCACAGCGCACGCACGAAAGCCTCGTCCTCGTCCGCCCCCGGCCGCAGCCCGTAGTTCACGTGCAGCGCCGACACGGTCGCCTCCAGCCGCAGCGCCACGTCGAGCAGGCACACCGAGTCGCCCCCGCCCGAGACCAACACGAGGACCGGCCGACCTGCCTGCAGCAGCCCGCTCTCCCGCGCCGCCTCCAGCGGGCGCTCGCTCATTCCTCCGGCGCGGTGGCGCGGCAGAGCTGGCGTGGCTCGTCGAAGCCCTTCAGCTTCACGTCGCCGATCGGCTCGAAGCGCAGGTGCGACCCCCCGGACACCGCCTCCACGACCGAGTCGGTCACGAGCACCTCGCCGCCGCGGGCCCTGGCCACCACGCGCGAGGCCAGGTTGACCTCGCGGCCGAAGTAGTCCCCGTCGCGGTACAGCGTGCTGCCGTAGTTGATGCCGAGGCGCGGCTCGGGGCGCTCCTCGACCGTCGCGAGGAAGCCCACCGCCCAGTCCACCAGGGCCTCGACGTCGGTCCCGACCACCATCACCTCGTCGCCGATCGTCTTCACCACGCGCGCGTCCTCCGGCAGCGTCACGGTGACCCGCTCCACGAACCGCTCCACGGACGACAGCGCCTCCTCCTCGCCCTCCTCCTCGGTGAAGCGCGTGTAGCCGGCCAGGTCGGCGAACGCGAACGCCGCCCGCACGCGGCCCGCGGCCGACTCGTCGTCCTCGAGCTCCGTCTCCATGTGCCCCACCACGTCCTGCGCCACGAAGTGCTGGAGGAACCGCGTGTGCACGTAGTCCATCAGCGGTGAGGCGATCGGCAGCAGGTCGCGCGCCAGGCCCTCCATCTCCTCCGCCATCTCGAGGCCCGGGACGCCCTCGCGCATGAGCGGCTCGTGCACGTAGAGGTGGAAGAGGCGCACTTCGGCGTCGGCGATCTGCGAGAGCGACTGCCCGTACACCCGGCACAGCTGGAGGAAGGCCACGAGCGGGAAGCCCGCCGCCAGCACGGACGAGACGTAGCGGAGCGCCTCGAGGTCCTCGTCGGTGAGCGATTCGAGCGCCGACGGCGGCAGGCCGATGCTCGCCCAGAAGCGCTCGATGAGGGCGGGCTCGAGCCCGGTCTCGTTTGCAGCGTCGTCGAGCGACCGGGTCGCCCGGTCCTCGCCGAAGAGCGACTCGATGTACCCGTACGCGAGCCGGCCCTGCCTGCCCGCCTCGCGGATCTGGTCGAGCCGGTGCCCGCGCTCGCGCAGCCTGGCGACGATGCGCGCGTGCGCCACCGCCGGCTCGGTCCACTCGCGCTTGCCGTCGATCTCCGGGATCACCCCGGCCTCGGCCCAGCGCCTAAGCGTGGCCGGCGACACGCCGACGCGCTCGGCGGCCTGCTTCAAGGTGAGGGTTCGGTCGCCCATCCGACATGGATTGTGACCCTCAGGTCGCAACGGCGGAGTGGAAGGGTCACTCCGCCGCTGCGTGCGGGCGTAACGGCCCGCTCCGTGGGCCGGTGGACAACGCCATCCGCGCGCATCCGGCCGAGCCGGATGCTTGCGGCCAAGCGAGACTCCTACCGGTCTCTACAAGCTCGTGCCGCATCATTGCGCGCCCGGCGTGAGCAATCAACCGCAGGGGTAGTATCGCGCCACCTTGACAGTGGAGGGAGAGCTTTGAACTACTTCGTCACCGGCGCCACGGGGTTCATCGGCCGGCACCTGGTCGCCGAGCTGCTGAAGCGCGACGGCACCATCTACGTGCTCGTCCGCGAGGGCTCGCGCGGGAAGGTCGACGCGCTCGGCCCCGAGGGACGCATCGTGCCCGTGAACGGCGACCTCTCGAAGCCGGGCCTCGGCATCGAGGGCTTCGACGAGAAGATCGACCACTTCTTCCACCTCGCCGCGATCTACGACATGGCCGCCGACGAGGAGGCCATGGAGCGCGCCAACATCGAGGGCACGCGGAACGTCATCCAGTTCGCCAACTCGATCGAGGTCGGGCGCTTCCACCACACCAGCTCGATCGCCGTGGCCGGCCTCTACAAGGGCGTGTTCCAGGAGGACATGTTCGACGAGGGCCAGCGTCTGCCGCACGCCTACCACCGCACGAAATACGAGTCCGAGCGCATGGTGCGGGAGGAGATCCGGGCGAAGACGCTGATCTACCGCCCGGGCATCGTGGTGGGTCACTCGGAGACCGGCGAGATGGACAAGATCGACGGTCCCTACTACTTCTTCAAGCTCCTCCAGAAGCTCCGCCACGCGCTGCCCGAGTGGGCGCCGCTGGCCGGACCGCAGGGCGGCGAGACGAACATCGTGCCGGTCGACTTCGTGGCCAAGGCCATGGACCACATCGCCCACCTGCCCGACTCCGAGCTGCCGGGCGACACCTATCACCTCGTCAGCCCCGAGCCGATGCGGGTCGGCGACACGCTGAACGAGTTCGCCAAGGCCGCGCACGCGCCGCAGTTCGCGATGCGCGTGGACGCCAACCTCAGCAACGTGATCCCGGGCCCGGTGAAGATGGGCCTGTCGGCCAGCCCGACGATCAAGGGCATCAAGGACACCGTGCACTCCGACCTCGGCATCCCCGAGGCCGTGTTCCAGTACCGCGACCTGAACGCGAAGTTCGACGCCCGCTGGGTGTCGCGGGTGTCGAAGTCCGGGCGCAGGCCGACGTGCTCGATGACCTCCTCGGGGATCCCGAAGTCGGCCAGCAGCGTCCTGCGGACGTTCTTGACCGGCGGCGCCTGCATCGCCAGGCCGAGCACGCCCTTGGGCAGCGCCTCGATGATGCGCTTGTCGACGCGCATCTGCAGCTGCGGCGCGTGGGCGGCCTCGGCGAAGAGGTTGATCACCTCGCCCGAGCGCTGGCGCCGCGGGTTGACGAGGTGGAAGGCCTGGCCGTCGAGCTCGGGCTGATGCGCGATGTGGTCCATCGCGGCGGCGACGTAGTCGACCGGCACCACGTTGGTCCAGCCGAACTCCGGGCCGGCGAGCGGGAACCACTCGGGCAACCAGCCGCGCAGCTTCTGGATCAGCTTGAAGAAGTAGTAGGGACCGTCGATCTTGTCCATCTCGCCGGTCTCGGAGTGACCGACGACGATCGCGGGGCGGTACACGCGCCACGGGACGGTCGACGCGTTGCGCGCGATCTTCTCGGACTCGAACTTCGTGCGGTGGTAGGCGCTCGGGAGCTCCTGGCCCTCGTCGAAGTGGTCCTCGCGGAACAGGCCCTTGAAGTTGCCGGCGGCGGCGATCGAGGAGGTGTGGTGGAGGATCCCCGCCTCGACGGCGTTCGCGAGGTCGACCGCGTTGGCGAGGTCGACGGCGTTCTTCGTCCCGGTGACGTTGAGCCGCTCGTTGACCTCGTCGTCGGCCGTCATGTCGTAGATCGCCGCGAGGTGGAAGAAGTGGTCGACCTTGCCCTTGAGCGCGCTCGGGTCGACGCCGAGGTTCGGCTCGCCGAGGTCGCCGATGACCGGCTTGATCCGACCCTCCGCCTTCGGGCCCCAGCGCTCGACGAGGGCGTCGAGCTTCTCCGTCGAGCCCTCGCGGACCAGCACGTGGATGTCGCCTTCGCGGTCGAGCAGCCGCTCGACGAGGTGACGCCCGATGAACCCGGTCGCGCCCGTGACGAAATAGGTCAAGCCCAACTCCCTCTCCTGAAGTTCCAGCCGGAAACCTATAGGTGCGCGGGCCTCGGCGGCTACGCCTCCCGGCGCTGTCGTCAGACGCCGGCGCCGTGCCCGCCGCGGCCCTCGCCGCCGGCGAAGCGCGCGGCCCCGGCCTGCGCGACCTGGAGCGTGGGCAGCCCGGCCGCCGCCTCGATCGCGAGGCCGGCCTCCAGCGGGTGCCCGAACGACGCGAGCGCCGCGGCCCGGTCGGCGAGCATCGTCTGCTGCGGGAACGTCGC
>JBKGUS010000348.1:0-6124 GCA_046462295.1 Thermoleophilaceae bacterium
CCTGAACGGAGTTCCATTTCGTCTCGGCAATTGAGCCGCCGATTACGGGCAAACCGGCTTGAGAGCTTGGGTTCTGACCGACCGGCGTCGCCGCCGAGCGGTTGGATCGGGCCAAAGACCGGGCCAAAGAAATCGCAGCGAGCAGCGCCGCGCGAGCCGGTCAACAAGCGAAAACCCGCATGGTTACTGGGTTCTCGAGATGGAGCTAGCCGGACTCGAACCGGCGACCTCCTGGGTGCGATCCAGGCGCTCTCCCAACTGAGCTATAGCCCCGTGGCTCGATCATGGTAGCGGTGCGCCGGGGCTCCGAGGACGGCCTGGGCGCTTGTAGTCTGGCCCGGAGGTGAGCTTCCGGGGCAGGCTGCGGCTGTTCTTCGTGCTGCTCGTGATCGTTCCGATGATCGCGCTCGCGGTCGTGCTGTTCACGCTCACGGCACGCAGCGAGACCGGCAAGGCGGATGCGGGCATCTCCGCCGGCACCCGCACCGCCTTCGGGGTCTACGAGGAGGCCGCCGCCCGGGCAGAGCCGGCACTTCGCGAGGTCGCCTCCGACCGCCGCCTTCGCGGCGCCCTTGCCAGGGGGAGCGGGATCGATGCGCGCCTCGACGAGCTCGTCGCCGGTGACGTCGTCCTCATCGAGCTCTACTCGCCGGAGCGTGAGCTGATCGCCCAGGCCGGCGACCCCGCCGGTGTCGCCCCGCGTGGCGCCCCGCTCGCCGGGGGTGGCGAGACCCGCGGCATCCTCGTCGTCTCGGTCACCGGTGCGAACGCCCTCGCCACGCGCGTCAAGACGCTCACCGGGCTCGAAGCCGCGGTCTACCGGGACAACCGCCTCCTCGCCGCCACCGCAGGCGGGCTCGACGACCGCGCCCGCCTCGGCGGCATCGGCGATCCCCACGACGTCGAGTTCACGAGCGGCGCCGACTACCGCGCCCGCGTGGAGAGCATCCCCGAGCCCTCCGGCCCGCCCGTGGAGGTGGCTCTCCTCCAGAGCACGAGCAGCCTGTCCGACACCATCTCCGAGAACCGCCTCGTGATCGGCGGCCTGCTGGTCGCCTTCCTCCTCCTCGCGATGCTCGCCGCGGCCGGTGTGAGCCGCGCGCTCACCGGCCAGATCGGCACCTTCCTCGCCGCCGCGCGCCGCCTCGCGCGCGGGGACTTCGCCCACCCGGTTCCCGTGAGCGGACGCGACGAGTTCGCCCAGCTGGGGCACGAGTTCAACGGCATGTCGTCGCAGCTCGAGGCCAAGATCGAGGAGATCGAGCGCAAGCGGGAGGAGCTCGAGGCGACGATCCGCCGGGTTGGCGACGCGCTGGCCACCGGCCTCGACCGCGACGGCGTCGTCGCCCTGGCCGTGCGGCAGGCCGTGGACGCCTGCGCAGCCGAGGCCGGCCGAGCCCTGCCGGTCGCCCGCGGCGCCTTCCACGAGCGGAGGTCCGGCCGCCACGACGTCCGCCTGGACGAGGCACTCGTCGCCGCGGAGCGACGGGCGTTCGAGCCCAGGCCGGAGCTGGGGCCGGAGCTGCTCGACTCGATCGAACCCGAGGCGCCCCGGCCACGCCCGCGCCGCGCGAGCGCTGCGCAGGCCGGCGACGCCCACGCGCTCGCGGTCCCGATGCGCGCCGTGGTGACGTCGTCCGAGCCGGAGTTCCTGGGGGTCCTCTCGATCGCTCGCCACGACCAGGCCTTCTCGCGCGAGGAGGAGGAGCTGCTCGAGTACCTGGCTGGGCAGGCGATCGTGTCGATCGAGAACGCCAGCCTCCATGAGACGGTCGAGCGCCAGGCCGTCACCGACGAGCTCACCGGCCTGGCCAACGCGCGGGCCTTCCGCTCGATCCTCGACCGCGAGATCGAGCGCAGCCGGCGCTTCCAGACCCCGCTCGGCTTGGTGATGGTCGACCTGGACGACTTCAAGCAGGTCAACGACCGCCACGGCCACCAGCAGGGGGACGAGGTGCTCGCCTCGGTCGCGGCCGTGCTGCGGGAGTTCTCACGCGACATCGACGCCCCGGCCCGCTACGGCGGCGAGGAGCTCGCGGTGGTGCTGCCGCAAACCGACTCCGACGGTGCCGCGCTGCTCGCGGAGCGCATGCGCGAGGCCGTGGAGGGGCTGCGGGTGCCGAGCGTGAGCGGGGGAGCCCCGCTCCGCGTGACCGCGAGCTTCGGCGTGGCGTCGGTGCCGGAGAGCGCCGCTGACGGGGAGGAGCTGGTCGCCGCGGCCGACGCCGCTCTCTACAGGGCGAAGCGCGGGGGGAAGAACCGGGTGGAGCCCGCCGAGCGGGTGGCGGCGGCCGGCTGAGGCCGGGCGGGGCGGGCCGAAAGCGTCCGGCGAGCCTCGATAGGCTTTCCGCAGGATGGGCCTTCTCGACGATGCCATCAGGCAGCATCTCGAGCTCAAGCGCCAGCACGGGGCTCCGGAGGAGGAGCTTCAGCGCCAGGAGGAGGAGGCGCTCGGGCCGGCGCGGCGCGACGTCGCCCCCGCGGAGCCAAGCGGCGGGGATGGTGAGGTCGAGCTCGAGACTCCGGACGAGGCCGCGGCCGCTGCCGCCGAGCAGGAGACCGAGCTCTTCGACTCCGATGCAGCGGAGGAGACCGTGCTGGAGGAGCGCGAGGGCGCTCTCGACGAGCCGCGGAGCGCCCTGGACGAGCCGGAGAGCGCCCTGGAGGAGCCGGAGAGCGCCCTGGACGAGCGCGACGAGGAGCCACAGAGCGAGGCCGAGCCCGAGGGTGTCCCCGAGCCCGAGCACATGCCGCCCTCTCCAGCGCCGTTCGATGCAGATACCGCCTTCGAGGGCTTCAGCGAGCAGGACGCGCCGGATGACGAGGAGGAGCCAGAGGGCCGGCACGAGCCGGACCGCGACGAGTCCGACGTGCTCGAGGACACGCCCGACTTCCTCCAGGAGACACCGGAGCACGACCGGCTCTGGTTCGAGCAGAAGCCACCGCGGGACTTCGACTTCGACTAGGTGGCCGAGTTGCGGCGGGGACCGCCCGCCCCGGCGGCCCCCGCACGTTGCAACTCAGCGGCGTCCCGTGCCGCTAGTTCGACGGAACCCTCCATGCCGTCGTACTCGGGTTTTCGGCGGGGCCCGGGGCGGACCTGAAATTCCGCGCCCAATGCTCAACGATCGTTCGTATCTACGAGATGTAGCCGCGCGTGCGTGCGGCCTCCACCACGCGCTCGATTCCCAGCTCGTAGGCGGCGGCCCGCATCGGGATGCCGCAATCGGCGGCCCGTTCGGACACCTCGCGGAACGCTCTGCGCATGATCCGCCCGAGGCGCTCGTTCACCTCACTCTCGTCCCAGCGAAAGTGCTGCAGGTTCTGGACCCACTCGAAGTAGGACACGACCACGCCGCCCGCGTTGGCCATCAGGTCCGGCACGACGAGGATGCCCTTGTCCTCCAGGATCTCGTCCGCGGCGGGCGTTGTCGGGCTGTTTGCGCCCTCCACGATCATGCGGCAGCGGAGCCGGTCGGCGTTCTGCTTGTGGACCATCCCGCCGAGCGCGGCGGGGATGAAGACGTCGCACTCGATCTCGAGCAGGTCGTCGGGGGCGATCTCGTCGGCCCCGTCGAACTCGGGCAGCTTGCCGCCGTCGCGGACGTGCTCGACGAGCGCAGCGGCGTCGATGCCCGCGTCGCTGCGGATCGCGCCGCTGGAGTCGGAGACGCCCACCATCGTGGCGCCGAGCTCCTGCATGATGCACGCCGCCCATGAGCCGACGTTGCCGAAGCCCTGGACCACGAAGCGGGTGTCCGAGGGCGAGAGGTCGAGCTGGGGAGCCGCCTCGCGGAACACGTAGACGACCCCGCGACCCGTCGCCGCCTCCCGTCCATAGGAGCCCTCGAGCGCGATGGGCTTGCCGGTGACGCAGGCCGGTGTGTGGCCGTGGAGCTTGCCGTACTCGTCCATCAGCCAGGCCATGACCTGGGCGTCGGTGCCCACGTCGGGGGCCGGGATGTCCCGGGTGGGTCCGAGCACCTTCTCGACCTTGTCCATGAACGAGCGCGTGACGGATTGCAGCTCGTCCACGTCGAGCTTCTTCGGATCGACGTTCACGCCGCCCTTGGCGCCGCCGTACGGGATGCCGGCGATGGCCGTCTTCCAGGTCATGAGCTCGGCGAGGGCGCGGACCTCGTCGAGGTCGACCTCGGGGTGGTAGCGGATGCCGCCCTTGTACGGCCCGCGCGCCCCGTTGTGCTGGACGCGATAGCCGGAGAAGACGTGTATGCGCCCGTCCTGGAGCTTGACCGGAACCTGGACCTGAACCTCGCGATAGGAGGAGCGGAGCACGGCGGCGATGTCGTCGCGCAGGCCGAGCCGCTCGGCCGCGACGCCGAACCAGTGGCTGACGATCTCGTAGTTGGAGACCTCGGCCCGCTGCGGCGGCTCGTGCTCCTCGGTCCGCCGGGGCGACTTGTCCGGCGCGCCATGCCCATCGGCCTCCGCATGAGGACCGCTCTTGTCGGTCTCGCCCGCCTCCCTGGTCCCGCTGCGAGCGGCCTCCTCGGTCGCCTGAACCCCGCCCTCGGACTCCTCTGCAGTCTCTTCCACCGACTCGTCGGAGGTCACGGAGCCTGCCTTCCCGGTTTCGGGCACGCCGAATCAGACCGAGCGAATTCGCACAGCTGTTACACACGTAACCCACGTGCCGCACGGCCCCGCGTAGCCTCGGGCGCGCGTGGAACTCAACAGGAAGGCGAAGGGCGATCTGGCCGAACTGAAGGTCGCGGCTGACCTACGAGCGCGCGGCTACAGGATCGCGATCCCGTACGGCGAGGACTGGGACTTCGACCTGATCCTGTGCCGCGACGACGGCAGCTTCGAGCGGGTGCAGGTCAAGTACGTACGGTCGGACGGGTGCGTGATCGAGGTTCGTCCGCTGTCGCTATCGCTGACGAACGGAAAGGTCAGGGCCACTAAGCACTACACGGCGGCGACGATCGACTGGCTCGCAGTCTGGGACGCCGCGCTCGACTGTTGCTTCTACGTACCGGCCGCCGAATTGGGGGAAGGGATGCGCGCCATGTCGCTCCGCCTCAGCCCGACCCGCAACAACCAGGTGCGCGGCATCCGCCCCGCCGAGCGCTACACGAGCATCTAGGCCAGCGGACTGCCTACCATTGGCGACACGGGGCCATAGCTCAGCTGGAAGAGCGCTTCCCTTGCACGGAAGAGGCCGCCGGTTCGAGTCCGGCTGGCTCCATCAGCCCGCCCGCGCCCGCTCGAACGCCTTGTCGAGCAGGATCGGCGCGTGCCGGGAGGGGTCGCGCGAGTTCAGCAGCACCACTCCCATCCGCCGACCGCCGCGGCGCGCCACTCCCACGAAGCAGCGGCCCGCCTCGTTCGTGTATCCGGTCTTCAGGCCCACCGCCCCCCGGTAGCCCAACCGCATCAGCGGGTTGTGCCCAGTCAGGTACAGCTTCCCGCCCTTGATCGGGAACCGGAACGCCACCTGCCGGCGGCGCGCGATCCGGCGGATCCGCTCCTTCGCCATCGCCATCCGGGTCATCACCGCCAGGTCGCGCGCGCAGGAGCGGTTCGCCGGCTCGAGCCCGTGCGACGACGCGAACCGCGTGCAGTCCAGTCCCCACTCCCGCGCCCGTCGGTTCATCAGTCTCACGAAGCGCTCCTCGGACCCCGACACGTGCACCGCCAGAGCGATGGCCGCGTCGTTCCCGGACACGAGCAGCAGCCCGTTCATCAGCGTCTCCAGCCGCACCCGCTTCCCGTTTGGCAGCATCCCCACGCCCGACCCCGTGTAGTCCAGCGCCGCCCTCGTGATCCGTACCCGCTCGTCCGGGCGCGCTTCCTGCGTCACCACCAGCGCGGTCATGATCTTCGTCAGGCTCGCCATCGGGAGCATGCGCGTTGGCCGGCGGCGCCAGAGCACGTCGCCGCTGTCGAGGTCGAACACGAGCCCGGCGCGCGGCGGCTTGCGCAGCCGCACGTGGAACGCATCGACGCCCGCCAGCGGGATCGAGGGCACCGGCTCTCCCTCGACCAGCGGGCCCGGCTCGCTCGGCTCGCGCGGCGCTGTCTGCTCGACCAACTCCCGCGCGGGTGGAGTGCCGGCCCCGATTGGAACGACCGGCGCGGAGGACGGCCGCGGCGCGCCGGT
>JBKGUS010000349.1:0-3069 GCA_046462295.1 Thermoleophilaceae bacterium
GGCGCAGTATGGGAGCGGCCTCGATCACGGTACCGGCATTCGGACCCAAGGCGTCGGCGATCAACTCAGCTCCGGCGCCGCTTTCCTCGACCAGTTGCGGCTCAACCCAGCCGACCCCGAGCGAGCCGTGAGCCGTCCCCCCGCGGACGTCGGCCAATGCCTCGGCCAACGGGCCGCTAGGCGGTCGGTGCTCCGGCCCGCCGTCGCAGCCGGTTAGCGCAAGTGATAAGGCGACCGCCAGCACGGTCCCGATCCTGCGGCTGATTCGCGTCATCGCCACTCCGCCGCCTCGGGCTGGGTCCAGTCGGCGCCTCGATCAAGTCCGCGGCGCCCCGAACCGGTTGTCCGCGCCGGGCGGCCGCTGAGGTTCTGCGACAGCATCAGACGATCTGTGCCAGGAACTCCTGCGTGCGGGGATGCACTGGGTGTTCGAACACCTGCCCGGGCTCGCCCTCCTCGACGACCAGACCGTGGTCCATGAACAGCAGGCGATGCCCGACTTCACGTGCGAAGCCCATCTCGTGCGTGACGACGACCATTGTCATCCCCTCGGAGGCCAGCCGTTTCATGACCTCGAGCACTTCCTTGACCAGCTCCGGGTCGAGCGCCGAGGTGACCTCGTCGAAGAGCATCAGCTTGGGTCGCATCGCCAGGGCACGGGCGATCGCCACGCGCTGCTGCTGGCCGCCCGAGAGCTGGCCCGGGTGGGCGTCGGCCCGCTGCTCGAGCCCGACTTCGCGCAACTGCTCCAGCCCTCGTTCGCGGGCTTTCGTACGGGACATGCCGAGCACGTTCTCCAGCGCCAGCGTGATGTTCTGCAGGGCGGTCTTGTGTGGGAAGAGGTTGAAGGCCTGGAAGACGATCCCGATGTCCGTGCGTGCGTGATCCAGGTCCGTGCGCACGTCGGTCAGGTCGCGCCCGTCGAACAGCACCTTCCCCTCGGTCGGCTCCTCCAGCATGTTGATGGTGCGCAGCAGCGTTGACTTGCCGGAGCCGGACGGGCCGATGACGACCAGCACCTCGCCCGGACGGATCGCCAGCTCGATGCCGCGGAGAACGTGCAGGTCGTCCCCGAACCACTTGTGGATACCTTCGAGGCGAACGAGCGAGCCGTCGTCGTTCACCCTCTCACCGCCTCATGCTCCGATACCGGTAAGCCCGCTGCGCATCCGCCGCTCGAGCCACGTTACCGCCCGGATCATAGGCAGGCAGATGACCAGGTAGCCGGCGGCGGAGGCCAGGAAGGCGGTGGCGTTGAAGGTCTGCGCGAAGATGTCGCGCCCGGTGGCCAGCAGCTCCTGGTCTGAAAGCGTCAGCCCGAGGAAGGCGACGAGCGAAGTGTCCTTGATGAGGATCACGAACTCGTTCGTCAGCGGAGGGATCACCCGGCGGATCGCTTGCGGCAGGATGACCAGGCGCAGCGACTGGAAGTAGGTCATCCCGAGCGAGCGCGCCGCCTCGAACTGGCCGCGCTCGATCGACTGGATGCCGGCCCGGAAGATCTCGCCCGAGTAGGCCCCGGCGTTGAGACCGAGCACCAAGATGGCCACCTCGTAGGCGCCGAGGTTGAGTCGCAGCCCGAGCGCGATGCCGAAGAAGAAGAAGCTCAGCTGCCAGAGCAGCGGCGTGCCGCGGAAGAAGTTGATGTAGACGCGCGCCGGGGCGCGCACCACTGCCCGCGCGGACAGCGCGAAGATCGAGAGCATGAGCCCGAGCGCGATGCCGATCCCCTCCCCGGCGACCGCGAGGATGATCGTGTTGAGCGCGGCGCGCAGGAAGCGTGACCGGAACTCCCACAGCAGCTCGAACTCGAAGAAGTTGCGGGCAAACGTCTCCACGTCGCCGCTCCTGAACCAGTAGTAGAGCGCTGCGAGCGCCACGGCCTGCAGCCCGAGCGCGGCGCCCGAGAAGGCCGCCTCGCGGCTGGGCTTGGTGGGCATGCGCTTGAAGACGGCCGCACCGCTCACTGCGGCGGCGAGGCCGAGGCCGATCGTCGCCAGCAGCACTCCGAGTTGCGCCGTGCTGGTGATCCCATCGGCCAGGCTTTGCGAGGGCGTCCAGCCGTGGACGCTCAGAGTCGTGAGACTGCCGACGAATAGGACGACGAGCGCGAACGCTCCAGTGAGCGCCGTCAGGGCCGACAGCGGCGTCTGCTCGTTCAGGAAGTAGCGAACGCCTCGCTCCGGTCGCTCCCGCGCCTTTACCGCTTCACTCGTCACTGCTCCACCTCCAAGAGAGCGTGGAGCCCGCAGTGCGGGCTCCACGGCCTACGACGACTGGGGCGCCGCCCTACGGCGTCGCCTCGAGGATGTTGCCGCCGGGCGGCAGCTCGTAGCTGTCATAGATGCGCTGGTAGGTACCGTCCTCCTTGATCTCCGCCAGGACGCGATTCAAAGCGTCGAGGAGCTCCTCGTTCTGCGGATCCACGGCAAAGCCGTACCGCTCGCCGGTGTCGATCGTCTGCACGACCTCCAGGCTCGGTCGCTCCTCCGCCTCCGTCAGCGCCGACGGCTCATCGAAGATCACCCCCGCGACGTTGCCCGCCTCGAGCGCGGTGTAGGTGTCCGGCGCGTCGGGGAACGAACGGATCTCCACGCCCTCGGGAAGGTTCTCCTGAGCCCACTCCTCACCGGTTGTCCCGGTCTGGACCGCGACCTGCTGTCCGGACTCCAGGTCGTCCGTCGTCTGCACCTGGGGCGTCTGCTCCGTGTTCACAGTCAGCGCCTGCTGCGCGGTGTAATAGGGCTCGGTGAAGTTCACCTGCCTCTCGCGCTCCTCAGTGATGGTCGTGGCGGACGCCACCGCGTCGAACCGCCCGGCCGCCAGTTGGGTGAAGATGGTGTCGAACGCCGTGTCGACCCATCTCACCCCGAGATCGAGCCGGTTCGCCATCTCCTCGACGAGCTCCACGTCGAAGCCGGTCAACTCGCCCCCCTCGCGGAACTCGAAGGGCGGAAACGGGATGTCGGAGCCCACCGTCAGCCGACCCTCCTCGACCGTCGAGAACTCCGCCTCCGTCCCCCCGCCGTTCTGCGCCTCCTCGTCATCGTCGTCGCCGCAGCCAGCCAC
>JBKGUS010000350.1:0-2880 GCA_046462295.1 Thermoleophilaceae bacterium
ATGCTCGCCGTTTCGGCGGCACGGAGCTCGCCGCGCAGGGCTGCGCCGGCCGCCTCGGCGACGGAGCCCCGCAACTCGCCCAACGCGGCCTCCCGTGGCAGCTCCGCCACCAGCGCCTCCAGCGCCACCCGCGCCTGCAGCGCGGCCTCCCGCGGACGGCCGGCCGCCAGGTCCGCCCGGGCCCGCAGCACCAGCTCCTCGCCGGCCAGCGCCGTCTCGCGCGCTCCCAGCAGCGCGGCGAACCGCTCGTCCGGTGCCTCCATCGACCGCTTCACCCGCCGCGCCCCCGCGCGCGGCAGCTCGAGCGCCTCGCCGAAGCGGCCCTCCGCGATCGCTTCGCCGCTCCCGTAGCCGACCCGCGCCACCAGCGCTCGGTCGGCCGACACCTCGGCCAGCCACGGGTCGGCAACCGCCGCCCGGTATGCGCTGAGCGCGCGGTTCAGCACGCGCAGGGCGCCCTCGACCTCTTCCTCGAGGCTGTCGTCGTCCCGACGCAGCGCCGCGAGCCACTCCGCGGCCTCCTCACGCGAGCTGAACGGCTCCGGGCGCACCACCGTAGCCCGCGCCGTCGGCACGGGCTCCGGCTCCGCTTCCTCGACCGGCCGCGCGCGGCGCCCGCGCAGCCGGCGCCGCTCGGGGGCCCCGAGCGTTCCCAGCACGAGCACGGCGTCGAGCGGCCCGCTGGGGCCGGACCGCACCATGTAGCTCCCGTCCGGCGGCCCGAGCTGGAAGCCGAACTCGAGCTGAACGAAGCCGAAGGGGGCGGTCGTCGTCCTACTCGCCCAGGTGGGCGTCGCTGGCGCGGTGCTCTCGCGTGGGCAGCGCGAACTTGGACGGTGTGGTCGGCACGACCGGGTTCTCGATCTCGTTCAGCCGCGACAGCAGGTCGTCCCACTGGCCCGGGCTGAGGACGGCGAGTGCCTGCTTGCCGAGCTTCCGGTTCTCGCCGAACATCGGCTGGAACCCGACGTGGATGTGGTCGTGGTGGTCGGACATCGCGAACGTCGCGCCGCCGATCTCGAACAACGAGATGATCTGGGCCGGGGCCAGCGTGCCCTGGAGCTGCATCAGCCGCCGGACCGTCTGCTCCGTCACGCCGCCCGGCTCCTGGTGCCCGAGGATCGGGATGCCGTTGATCTTGGCGATGTCGACCGCGTTGCCCGACGAGTGGTGCGAGACGTTGCCGGAGCTCGTGTAGTAGCCGTGGCCGCACTTGAGGCTCGTCACCGACGGGCGCAGGCCCGACTCGGCCAGGTACGCGAGCGTGGCGAGCACGCGGCGGTCGATCTGGCCGGAGCGGATGTCGTCCTGGCCGCACTCATAGATCTCGATGCGCTCGTCGGCGAGCACGCGCCGCTCTAGCTGCGGCTTCGGCAGCAGCATGATCTGGCCGATCGACATGCCGGGCACGTCGTCGCCGTGGAGGGCGTTCTTGCCGGCGGCGCGGTAGATGGCTGTGGCCTCGAGGAGCTTCCAGCCGTCGAGGATCGGCTTCGGGTCGATCTTCGGCGCGCCGCGACCGGCCGGGCGGATCGAGAAGTCGACGTGGGCCGCCATGTCGGGCACGGTCCGGCCGATGCGGCCGATGATCGTGCCGCCGATCACGCGCGAGCCCTCCTTGAGGCGGCGCAGCGTGACCTTGTCGGGGTCGAGCCCGAAGGGCCGCGAGAAGTAGTTCTTGTAGACCTCGTAGGTGCCGTCGCGGCGGGCCCTGGCGTCGAGCAGCTGCTCGAGGCCGCCGGCCTGGCGTGCGCCCTCCATCGACGGGTTGGCGAAGAGGCGCTCCTTGACAGGGACGGTCGCCTGCGGGGCGTCGTGCGACTCGCGCGGCGCTCCGCGGTCCTTCGCCGGCTCGCGGTCGGAGTCGTCGAGCTGGCGGCCCGCGGAGGCGGGGGCGGCCGGCTGGGGATCGTCGCCGTTGGCCTTCACCGCGCGCGCGGAGCGCTTCGGGTCGTAGGCGCCCTTGCGGGGCACGGGGTACACGCGCGAGACCGACCCGAGCTGCGAGTACGTGTACCGGTTCCCGTACACGTCCTGGAGCACGACGTAGCGGCCGAGCTTCTTGTTGCGCCCGATCTTCTTGATCTCGCCGTCGTTGACAGCGATGACCGGCGCGTCGGGCTCGGCGAAAATGTCGATCGAGCGGCGGTCGTCGGAGGACTCGACGACGTTGGCGGCGTTCTCGCCGCGCTGCACGCGCTTCAGTAGCTGCTGCTCGGCGAGGTCGTCGGCGTAGCGGGCGCGGGCGTAGACGGGGAAGCGGCCCTCGGTCAGCCCGGTCAGCGAGCCGATCAGGTCGGCCGGCACTCCGGCGATCAGGCGGGCGCGCAGCAGGACGGAGTCGACGTACCAGTCGGCATGGTTGTAGGCCCAGATCGCCGCCCGCACATCGTTCTCGTAGTTCGCGGCCTTCAGATAGCGGGCCGCGGCGAAGATCGCGTCAACCGGGTTGTAGGGATCCTTGCGCCCGTCCTTGTTCGCATCGGTCCCGTACGCCGCCCAGGTCGAGGGCATGAACTGCATCCATCCGACCGCTCCGGCGCTCGAGACGTTCAGGTTGCGACCGTAGTCGGTCTCGATCTCGTTGATCGCCGCCAGGATCTCCCAGCGGATGCCGTACTCGATCCCGGCCGCCTGATAGATCGGCAACAGGAACGGCGGGACCCGGAACTTGCGGATAATGAAGTTCGGGACGCCGATGCGGGCCGAACTTCTTCATCGAGAAGTTCCGCATCCCGCCCTTCCTGCTTCCGATCTACCAGGCCGCCGGCATCGAGTACGGCGTGCGCTGGGAGGTGCTGGCGGCGATCAACGAGATCGAGACCGACTACGGCCGCAACCTCAACGTCTCGTCCGCCGGCGCGCTCGGCTGGATGCAGT
>JBKGUS010000351.1:0-8713 GCA_046462295.1 Thermoleophilaceae bacterium
GGGTCCGTGACGGTGGCGGCGCCCGAAGCCAGCGAAAGCATCACGCCCGAGCGGCTCCAAGAGCTGGTGACCGAAGACCCGCGCGCAGCCGTCACGCGCCTGATCGAGGCGCACTACGACGAGCACGGCATCCCGTACGGACCCGACGAGCGCGAAGAGAGGGAGCGATGAGAGGTAGCACCCGCAGGCGCGGCTCGACCTGGTACGCCTACTGGGACCTGCCGCCCGACCCCGAAACCGGCGAGCGGCGGCAGAAGGCTAGGGGCGGCTTCGCGCGGCAGAAGGACGCCCAGGCGTACCTCGCGACGGTCATCACGACCGTCAACGAGGGGACATTCGTCGAACCGTCCAGGCAGCCGCTCGCCCGCTACCTGGCCGACGAGTGGCTGCCGGCGATTGCCGGCACCGTGCGGCCGCTCACGCTGCGGAAGTACGACCAGGTCGCGCGCGTCCACGTCGCCCGGCGGGCGATCGGCGGCGTCCCGCTCCGCGGCCTGACCGGCGCCCACCTGAACGGCCTCTACGGCGAGCTGGAGCGCTGCGCCGACCCGGAGTGCGACCACGACCACGGTGACGGGTGCCGGGGCCTGTCGATCGCGTCGCGGCGGCTCGTGCACGCGGTGCTCAGGCGGGCGCTCGCCGACGCCGTTCGGTGGGACAAGCTGGCGCGCAACCCGGCCGCCTCGGCCGACCCGCCGTCGCTGCCGCGCAGCCGCGCCCAGGCGTGGACCGCCCGCGAGCTGCGGCGGTTCCTCGAGCACGTCGCGGGCGACCGCCTGTACGCGCTCTGGCGGCTCGACGCGACGACCGGGATGCGCCGCGGCGAACTGCTCGGGGTCACCTGGCGGTCGCTCGACCTCGACGGCGCGGTCCTGCGGGTCGAGCAGCAGCTCGTACCCACCAAGGGCGGCTGCACGTTCGGGCCGCCGAAGTCGCGCCGCTCCGAGCGGTCCATCGCGCTCGACACCGACACCGTCGAAGCGCTCCGCCGCCACCGCGACGTCCAGCTACTCGAGCGCGACCTCGCCGGCCCAGCCTACGACGACCATGACCTCGTGTTCTGCGACGAGCTCGGCCGGCCGATCTACCCGACCCGCCTGACCGAACTGTTCGCGAAGCACCGGAAGGGGGCCGGCATCCCCACCGGGAGCCTGCACGTGCTGCGCCACACCGCCGCCACGCTGGCGCTCACGGCCACGCCGCCGGTGCCGCTGCACGTCGTGGCGGGCCGGCTGGGCGACGACCCGAAGACGGTGCTCGCCACCTATGCGCACCTGCTTCCGCACTCGGACGCGCTGGCCGCCCAGGCGGTCGCCGCGCAGCTCGCCGATCAGACGACGGCGGCGCGATGAGGGTCTACCACCGAACCGACCACGCTGACGCCATCCTGCGCGCCGGCTTCCGCGACGTCACAGGCTCGTATCTGACGGCCGGGTCACACTCGGGCGTCTGGTTCTCGAACGTGCCGCTCGACATCAATGAGGGTGCCGACGGGAGGGCCCTCCTGGCCGTTGAGATGGACGAGGGCGTCTTCGCCGCTCATGAGTGGGTCGAGGAGGGCAAGGGCTACCGCGAAGCCCTCGTGCCGGCCGAGGTCGCCAATCGATACCCGGTCGAGCTCGTGTTCGTGAACGAGGACGACGAGCTGCGCTGGGGCGACGCGCACGAGCCTGGGGATCTCCCATAACTCGCTCGTGGACAATCCGTTGACAGATGCGGCGCAAAGCCGTGCGCTAGAGCCAAATCCGGCGCTCTAGCTCAGAACAGCTGATTCTCGCCGGCGAAGATCTCGGAGACCGAGTCGTCGGTGAAGATGCGCCGGATCGAGTCCTCGAGGACGTCGGCGCAGGTCAGCTGCACGATGTTGTCGGGCGCGCCGGCGTGCAGCGGGATCGTGTCGGTCACCACGATGCCGGCGAGCGGCCCGTCGCTCAGGATCTCGAAGGCCCGGCCGGAGAAGAGGCCGTGGGTGGCGACCGCGAAGACCTCGTCGGCGCCCTCGTCGAGCACGGTCTGGGCGGCGGCGTTGAGCGTGCCGCCGGTGGCGATGATGTCGTCGACGATTATCGCCGTGCGGTTCTTCACCTCGCCGATCACGTAGCCGATCTCGGCCACCTGCTGCGCGGGCCGCTCCTTCTCCATCAGGGCGTAGGGCGCGCCCACCTTCTGCGCGAACTTGCGCACCAGCTTCACGCGGCCGGCATCCGGGGCGACGATCACGAGGTCGCGGCCGCCGAGCCGGTCCTGCACGAACTGGGTGAGGATCGGCATCGCGGTCATGTGGTCGACGGGCTTCGAGAAGAAGCCCTGCAGCTGGCCGGCGTGCAGGTCCATCGTGACCATGCGGTCGATGCCCGCCGTCTCGAGCACTTCGGCCACGAGCCGTGCGGAGATCGGCTCGCGCGGGGCGGACTTCTTGTCCTGGCGCGAGTAGCCGTACCAGGGCGTGACGGCGACGATGCGGTGCGCCGAGGCGTGCTTCGCCGCGTGCACCATGAGGAGGAGCTCCCAGAGCGCGTCGTTCACCGTGAGGCCCTCGCGCTCCGAGCCGCAGATCGACTGGACGATGAAGAGGTCGGCGCCGCGGATCGACTCTTCGTAGCGGCAGTAGACCTCACCGTCGGCGAAGGTCTTCAGGCCGGCGTCGGTGAGCTCGACCCCCAGCTTCTCGGCGATCTTGCCGCCCAGCTCGCGGCTGGCACGGCCCGCGGTGACCATGAGGCGCTTCTCGTAGCGCGCCGTGATGCTCGTCCTGGAAATCAACTCCGTCGCCGTCTCGAGGGTCGTGCTCATTTCGACTCCCCCTCCACCCGGTCCGCGTAGCCCTCGACGTTCTTCTGGTCCGCCCGCGAGATCCCGAGTGCCCCCTCGGGGACGTCATCGGTGATCACCGAGCCGGCCCCAGTGTACGCCCGATCCCCGACGTCCAGCGGCGCGACCAGCGAGGTGTGAATGCCGGTCTTCACGCTCTTTCCGAGCTTCGTGCGGTGCTTCGCGCGGCCGTCGTAGTTGGCGGTGATCGTGCTGGCGCCGAGGTTGGCGCGCTCACCGACATCGGCGTCGCCGATGTAGGACAGGTGCGGGACCTTGGCGCGCTCACCGACGTCGGAGTTCTTCACCTCCACGAACGTGCCGACCTTGGCGCCCGCCCGGATCACGGTGCCGGGCCGGAGGTAGGCGAAGGGGCCGATGAGCACGTCGTCGTGGAGCTCGACCTCGACGGCGTAGGTGTGCAGCACGGCGGCGCGCTGGCCGACGCGGCAGTCGACGAGCGTGGTGTGGGGCCCGATCTCGGAGCCGCCGCCGACGCTCGTGTCGCCGATCAGGCTGACGCCCGGGCCGATGGTGGTGTCCGCGCCGATCGTCACGTTTGCCTCCACTCTTACGGTGCCCGGGTGGAGGAAGGTCACGCCATCGCGGGCGTGCTGTTCGAGGATGCGGAGCTGGGCGAGCGTCTCGGCCTCCATCAGCCCGACGCGGTCGTTGATGCCGAGGGCGACGGAGGCGTCGGCGGTGAGGTGGGCGATCACGCGAGCGCCGTCCTGCTTCAGGATGGGAAGGACGCCCGTGAGGTATCGCTCGCCGTTTTCGAGGCCGACCTCGTCGAGGGCTTCGAAGAGGCGGGGCGCCTGGAAGACGTAGGTGCCGAGGTTGATCTCCTTGATGGCCAGCTCGGCCGGGGGCACGCCCTCGGTGTACTTGGTCTCGACGATGCGCTCGACGTCGCCGTCGCCGTTGCGGACGATGCGGCCGTAGCCGGTGGGGTCGAGCTGCTCGGTGGTGAGCATGGTGACCCCGGCCTGTTGTGCGCTGTGCTCGTCTACGAGCCCTGCGATCTGCTCCGGCGTGACGAGCGGGTGGTCGGCGGACAGGACGACGAGCGGTCCCGCCTCGGCCTGGTCGCGCGCGGCGAGGACGGCCGCGCCCGTGCCCTCCCCCTCACGCTGCTCGGCAACGAGGACCCCCTCGGGCAACCCCTCGGCGACGCCGTCTCCGGGCCGGACGACGCAGACGATCCGCGCGGCACCGGCCGCGACGGCGGCATCGATGACCCACTCGACCATGGGCTTGCCGCAGACGCGGTGAAGGACCTTGGGAGTCCCCGACCGCATCCGCGTGCCCCGGCCGGCGGCCATGATGAGGACCGTGAAGGGCTCGGGCATGGGCCTCGGAGGGTACCGGCGGATGGCTCGGCCGTACTCCGGGAGGAGGACTCGAACCTCCCTCTGCGGGACCAAAACCCGCCGGGCTACCAGCTACCCCATCCCGGACTGCGGATGAGTCTACGGCTCAGCGGTCCTTCCGCTCCTTCGGCACCCGACCCGCCTCGGCCCCCTTCTCCTGCGCCGGTCCGCCGGGCGGCACGATGCCCAGCACGCGCATTGCCTTCAGGCCCAGCGAGAGGCGCTCGCGGCCGTCGGTCGAGCTGACGTCGAGGTCGGTCAGCTCCTTCACCCGCTCCAGCCGGTAGCGCACCGTGTGCCGGTGGGTGAAGAGCCGCTCGGCCGCGCCGGCCACGTTGCCATCGGCGTCGAGGAAGGTCTCGAGCGTGCGGACCAGCTCCGTCTCGTACTGCTCGTCATAGGCCACCAGGGGAGCGACCGTCTCGTCGTAGAACCCCTCCAGCTCCGTGGGGTCCTCGCTCATCGCCGGCAGCAGTAGCCGGTACGCGCCCGTCTCCTCGAATGACAGCTCGGCGAGCCCGCGGGCCTCCGCGACGTTGGCGGCGAGCAGCGCCTCGGCGCCGGCGCGGTGGAGGTCGGCCGGATCGCTCGCGTGCCGGCTGCGAGCCACGACGACCGTGAACTCCGGCAGGGCCGCCTCGAGCTCGCGCAGGACGGCGGCGGCCACGCGCCGGGGCGCGGCGGGGTCCTGCGACGGCGCCACCACGACCAGCTCGCGCTCGGCGTGCGGACCGGCCTCGTCGTTCGGCCCGTTGCCGTGCCGCGTCCAGCCGGTCTCGGCGAGCGCCGCCAGCGAGCTCCGCTCCACGGCCCGCGCCCCGCGCTCGGCGACGGTCAGCACCCGGGCGCGCCAGTCGCCCTCCTCGGGCTGGTGGGGCCGCGCCCGGACGACGAACACGCCGGCTCCGCTCGAGAGGTCGCAGCCCAGCTCGCCGGCCCGGGCGACGATGTTCTCCCGGTCGGTGATCCGCCGTGAGAGCAGGTCCTCGAGGAAGTCGCCGACAGCCGCCTCGGTGGCCCGCGCGGGCGCCTTGGCGCGATCGACCTCGAGGGCGATCAGGTTCGCCACCAGTCGCTGCAGCGCCGCCGCCGGCGGCGCGCTTCGGGGCCGGAACCGAAGCTGCCCCACGGGCAGCTCCGCCACCCGCAGGTCGATCCGCTCGGCGCCCCGCTCGCCGGCCATCACGGCGCGCTCGTCCTCGCTCGACTCACACGCCACGGCCAGCACCGCGCTCGAGGCGTCGAGCACGATCACGCTGGCGTCGAGCGCCCGGCCCGCCGCCCGGGCGACCGCCGGCAGGCCCGCTCCCGACTCGACCGCCTCCGAGACCTCGTCGAGCGCCTCTAGGAACGAGGTCGAGTCGGCGGCCGCCTCGGCGGCGGCGCTGTGCTGGCGAGGCGGCCCGCGCATCAGGCGTAGGTGTCGTATGTCCAGACCACGGCGAGCCCGACCGCGACCCCGATCCCGAGCATCGTGCCGAGGATGAAGAGGGTCATGAAGCCCGCCGCGAGCCGCTCCCAGAGCCGCCCGTAGCAGCGCCACGCCGGCATGAGGATGAGGGCGACGTAGCAGGCGATCACCACGCCGGCGGCGAGCGCGATCGCGATCTCTGTCGAGGAGAAATCGAGGTTCATCGACGGGCGCGCGCGATCGGACGAGGCGCGCGCTGGCCGTCATTGTGGCGCATGTACTGGACGAGCATCGCGATTGCCGCAAGCATCCCGAAGGTCCCGACGCCGAGCCCCCAGCCGCCCGCCACGTCGGACCAGTAGTGCACGCGCAGGTAGATGCGCGACAGGCCGACCGCCGCCGCGAGGACGATCGCGCCGGTGACCAGGGTGGCGTATCCCACCAGCCCCAGCCGGCGCGTGAACGCCACGGCCGAGGCGATCCAGGCGGTGGCGTAGGCCGCGTGCCCGCTCGGGAACGCCGACGCCTCGGAGTCGGCGAGCGGCGCGGCGGGGCGTGGACGGTCGATGCCGGCCTTCGCGAGCTGCACCCCGATGTAGATCAGCGTGAAGCCCACCACGAGCACCACGATCTCCGCCGGGCGCCTGCGCATGGCGAGGAGGACGCAGGTGATGGCGATGACCGTCGCACAGGCTGCGAACGACCCGAACGCGGTGACGACCTGGGCCACATCCACCGCGGCGGTCGAGCGGATCCGGTCGCCCAGGTCGAGCAGCTCCCGGTCGAATGGCGTGGCGTTCAGGTCGCCGGACAGGACCATCGCGTAGAGGCCGAACACGTACAGCCCCACGCCGGCGACGGCCACGGCGGTGGTCAGCTCGAGACCTAGCCCACCGGGTGTGAGCCGCTCCCAGAGGAAGCGGAGCCGCGGCACGAGCGCCTGCGCGACCGGCCCGAACACCCTGCGGTGGAGGGGACGCCACAACGCGAGCACCGGCCGCACCAGCGGGTGCCGCTCGTGGGTCAGGATCCATCTGCGGATCTCTGCGCGGCGCCGGTAGGCGACCACGATGCCGACGATCACGCCGACGGTCACTCCAAAGCCGAAGATCGCCTGGCCGGCGAGGTGGGCGACCTGGTCGAACGAGCGCCAGAAGACGTATCCGAGCACGCAGAACGTGGTTGAC
Organism: Thermoleophilaceae bacterium; assembly: GCA_046462295.1. GTDB lineage: Bacteria > Actinomycetota > Thermoleophilia > Solirubrobacterales > Thermoleophilaceae > JACVRW01. The sequence continues at coordinate 6,783 of JBKGUS010000351.1, forward strand.
CACAGGCCCGTCCCGACGATGCTGAACGGGATGAAGCGCCGGTAGGGCATCCCGGACGCGCCCGCGATGAATGGGGCGAGCGCCCGGACCAGCCCGATGAAACGGCCGATCAGGATCGTCTTGCCGCCGTGCCGGTCGAAGTACCCCTCGACCGAGGTGAGGCGCTCGGGCGTGATCTTGACCCGCGGGCCGTGGCGCTCGAGGAAGCGGCGGCCCAGCCGGCGGCCGAGGTAGAAGCTGGTGGTGTCGCCGAGGACGGCGCAGGTCCAGACGAGGCCGATCAGCGGGACGAGCTCGATCTCGCCCTGGCCGGCGATCACTCCGCCCGCGATCACGACGGTCTCGCCCGGCGCGACCAGGCCGACGAAGGCGCCTGTCTCGAGGTAGGCCATCACGCCCACGAGCGCGTAGGTCCACGCGCCGAGCGCCTTGGCGATGTCCTCGATGATCGCCTTGGGATCCGGCAGCGCCGATAGCACGCCGCTGGCGTAGACGGCGAGCACCAGCACGAGGGCGACGGCGAGGAGCTTCCGCTCGCCGCTGAGCTTGTGGCGCTGCCACACGCCGCCCGCCGCGATCAGCACGGCCACGACGGCGGCGGCGATCTGCAGCGCGGACACGGTGGGACTCTAGGGAAGGGCCGGGCGGGCGGTCAGCGCAGGCGCAGGCTCGTGACGAGCGCGCCGGGCATCGCCTCGGCGGTGGCCTCGGCGGCGGCCCGGTCTCCGAACAGGCCGAAGCAGGTGGGGCCGGAGCCGCTCACCCGCGCCACCAGCGCGCCCGCCGCGCGCAGGCGGTCGATGACGGAGACCAGCTCAGGCCTCAGCGCGAGGGCCGCCGGCTGGAGGTCGTTCTCGAAGGCGAGCTCCCAGCTCGACGGGTCGGAGTCGAGCGTCGCCCGGACCGCCTCGACGTCGAGCTGCTCGCGCCAGCCCTCCATCCGGTCCAGCTGGGCGTAGACATCCGCAGTCGAGAGACCCTCGGCCTGGGGGACCAGCACTGCGGCGAGCGGGGGCAGGGCGATCGGCTCGACGACCTCGCCGGTGCCGGCCACGAGCGCGTGACCGGGTTCGACCTGGCTCGGCACGTCCGAGCCGAGCGTCACGGCGAGCGCGCGCAGCGCGGCGTGGTCGAGTGGATCGCCGGCGAGCCGATTGGCGGCGCGCAGGGCGGCGGCGGCGTCGGCGCTCCCGCCGCCCAGGCCGGCGGCAACAGGGATGCGCTTGTGGATCCGCACGTCGAGCGGCGGCAGCGACGGGACCTCGGCGCGGAAGGCGGCCAGCGCGGCGGCGGCGAGGTTGGGGCCCTCGACTCCCTCGCACTCGACGGTGTCAGTTGGCGCGTCGCCAACGCGGACGTGCACGTCGTCGGCCAAGTCGAGCGACGCGAAGATCGAGCAGATCGGGTGCCGGCCGTCCGGCTGGGGCGGGCCGACGTGAAGGACGAGGTTGAGCTTGGCGTAGGCAAGCTCCTCGACGGGGTCGCGGCGAGGGGTCACGCTGGGTCAGGAACGCGCGGCGGCGCCGAAACTTGCGGGATGCTCACGTCCGCGGTCGCAGTTCAGCGAGGAGCTCCGCGCCGATCGCCTCCGCGAGGCGCGGCCACTCGTCCGGGGCGAGTTGCTCCGCGCGGGCGTCGGGTGGGCGGCCGAGCTCTTCGAGCGCCCGCCGGGCTGCGTCGCGGAGCTCCGGCGGGGCGCCGGGCGCGAGCGCCAGCGACCCGGACAGCGCCTTGCGGCGGTGGGCGAAAGCGGCGTGGACGAGGGCGGTGACCTCGCGCAGCGGGGCGGGCGCACGACGGCGCATCAACACGAGCGCCGACTCCACATTGGGCTCGGGATGGAACACCGTGCGCGGCACCCTTCGAAGGAAGCGGACCTCGCAGGCAAGCTGGGCGAGGACGGATGTGGCGCCGTAGGACTTGCCGCCGGG
>JBKGUS010000352.1:0-16641 GCA_046462295.1 Thermoleophilaceae bacterium
GCGACCCGGCCGTCCTCAACCCCGAGCAGCTCGTGGTGATGGCCGCCTCGTCCTGCCAGATGCTCATGTTCCTCCACCTGGCCGCGAAGGCCCGCATCGACGTGGTCGAGTACGAGGACGACGCGACCGCCCTGATGCCGGCGGACGTCGAGCCCGTGCAAATCACCGAGATCACGCTGCGGCCACGCATCGCGATCGCCGGCGAGGTGAGCGAGGAGCGCGTCCGCAAGCTGATCCACACCGCCCACGAGCACTGCTTCATCGCCAACACTCTGAAGAGCGAGATCGCGATCGAGCCGACCGTGGAGAGCCGCCCAGTGGAGGCCCGCCCGGCATGAGCGTCCCGGCCCTGCTGAACGATCTCCTCCGCGCAGCCGGCCCGCCGGGCCACGAGGCCGCGCCGGCGAAGGTGTGGCGCGAGGCGGCCGAGGCGTTCGGCGCCGAGGTCACCGTGAACCCGATGGGCACGTCGGTGGCCCGGGTGCCCGGCCGGGCCGAGCACCCGCTCATCGCCGTGGTGGGCCACATCGACGAGATCGCCCTGCTCGTGAGCCACGTCAGCGACGAGGGCTTCCTGCACGTGGTCCGCTCGGGCGGCTGGGACCCGCAGGTGCTCGTCGGCCAGCGTGTGGAGGTGCTGACCCGCGAGGGCCCGATCCCGGGCGTGGTCGGGCGCAAGCCCATCCACATCCTCGAGGGCGAGGAGCGCAAGAAGGCGGTCGAGCTGAAGCAGATGCACGTGGACATCGGCGCCCGCGACGCCGACGAGGCGCGCAAGCTCGTCCGCGAGGGCGATCAGGTGGTGATCGCAGCCGAGCCGCTCGAGCTGCCGAACGACCGCCTGGTCTCGCGCTCGCTCGACAACCGCCTGGGCGTGTACGTGGCGCTCGAGGTGGCCCGCCGCGTGAACGAGGCGGGCGGCGGGGCCGGGCCGGTCGCGGGCGTCGCCGCCGTCCAGGAGGAGATCGGCGCGCACGGCGCGCGGGCGATGGCCTACGGACTGCAGCCCAACCTCGCGGTGGCCGTCGACGTGACGCATGCCACCGACGCCCCGGGCGTGGAGCCGGGAGAGCTCGGCAAGCACGGCCTCGGCGACGGGCCCGTGATCACCCGAGGCGCGATCGTGAGCCGCCCCCTGAACGACCTGCTCGACGCGGCGGCCGCGGCCGAGGGCATCGACTGCGCGACCGAGGTCGCCGGCGGCGCCACCCACACGGATGCCGACGTCATGCACCTGAGCCGCAACGGGATCCCCACCGCGGTCGTCTCGATCCCGCTCCGCTACATGCACTCGCCGGTCGAGCTCGTCGAGCTCGCCGACGTGGAGGCCGTGATCCGGCTTCTCACGGCGATGGCGATGCGCCTGGAGGAGAACGAGGCGCTCAAGCGCTGGTAGCCGGGCAGCCTCAGGCCATCGCGCCGGTCGGCTCCAGCACCGCCTGAGCCACCCGGTCGGCCACCGCCTCCGGCGTGAGCCCGACCTCCTCGCGGATCAGAGCCGGCTTGCCGTGGGTCACATAGCGGTCGGGCAGGCCGATCCGCAGGACGCGCGTCTCCCCCAGCAGGTCGCGCTCGGCCATCTCCTCGAGCACAGCGGATCCGAAGCCGCCTGCCAGGACGTTCTCCTCCACCGTCACCAGCACGTCGTGCTCGGCGGCGAGGCGCTCGATCAGGTCGGCATCGAGCGGCTTCGCGAAGCGGGCGTCGGCGACCGTCGGCTCGACACCGTGCTCGTCGGCGAGCAGGTCGGCGGCGCCGAGCGCGAGCGGCACGCCATAGCCGTACCCCAGCAGCGCTACGCGCTCGCCCTCGCGCAGCACCTCGCCGCGCCCGACCTCGATCGGCTCGGGCCGGCGGGGAAGCGGCACGCCCTCGGCCTCGCCGCGCGGGTAGCGGAGCGCGACCGGGCCCTCGTCCCACTTCAGTGCGGTGTGCAGCATGTGCACGAGCATGGCCTCGTCGCGCGGCGCCATCAGCACCATGTTCGGCAGGCAGCGCAGGTAGGAGATGTCGAATGCGCCGTGGTGCGTGGGGCCGTCGTCACCGACGAGCCCGGCCCGGTCCATGGCGAACACCACGTTCAGCTTCTGCAGGCAGACGTCGTGGACGATCTGGTCGTAGCCGCGCTGCAGGAAGGTCGAGTAGATCGCCGCCACCGGCTTGGCGCCGGCCAGCGACAGGCCGGCGGCGAACAGCACCGCGTGCTGCTCGGCGATGCCCACGTCGTAGTAGCGCTCTGGCAGCTCGTTCTGGAGCAGGTTCAGCCCGGTGCCGGAGTTCATCGCGGCGGTGACCCCGATCACCCGCTCGTCCCGCTGGGCCTCGCGCACGAGCGACTCGCCGAACACCTGGGTGTACTGGGGCGGCTTGGCCGTGACGGCGCCGCCCGGGGCCTTCTTCTTCGGCGCCGGCGCCCCATCCATGATCGAGCCGGGCTTGGCCGCGTGCCACTTCTCCATGCCCTCGAGCCCGCCCTCCTCGGCGGGGGCGAAGCCCTTGCCCTTCACGGTCTTGCAGTGCACGACCACCGGGCGCTCGGCCTCGAGCGCCTCCCCGATCGCCTCGCGCAGCGCCTTGACGTCGTGACCGTCGATCACGCCCACGTAGGCGAGATCGAGCTCCTCGAAGAATAGCCCGGGCGCCCAGTACGCCTTGAGCGACTCCTTCAGGATCGGCCCGAGCCGCTCCACCCGCTTGCCGATCCCGGCAGGCAGCCTTGTGAGCCGCTCCTCCGCCTCCTCGCGCACGTGGTAGAGCTTGGGATTGAGCCGCATGCGGGTGAAGTAGCGCGACAGCGCGCCCACGTTCGGGGCGATCGACATTCCGTTGTCGTTCACCACGATCACGATCGGCAGGTCCATGCCGCCGGCGTTCAGCAGCGCCTCGAACGACACGCCCCCGGTCAGAGCGCCGTCGCCGATCACGGCCACGACCTTGCGGTCGGGGGCGACGCCGCGGCGCATCGCCTCCTTGAGCCCCACCGCGTAGGAGACCGAGGTGGAGGCGTGGCCCGCGCCCATGATGTCGTGCTCCGACTCGTGCATCGCGCAGAACGGCGCCAGCCCGCCGTATTTTCGGATCGTGTGGAGCTGGTCGCGGCGACCGGTGAGGACCTTGTGTGGGTAGGCCTGGTGGCCGACGTCCCAGAGGATCTTGTCGCTCGGAGAGTCGAGCAGCGAATGCAGCGCCACGGCGATCTCGCAGGCGCCCAGGTTGGCGCCGAAGTGCCCGCCGATCTCGCCGATCGTCTCGATGATGAGCTCGCGGATTTCCTGGGCGACCTCCTGGAGCTCGGCATCGCCGAGCCCGTGCAGGTCCGCGGGTGTTTCGATCCTGTGCAGGTGCTTGGTCATGCGGTGCGGGTGAGGATGTAGTCGGCGATCTGTCCCAGCCGGAGCGTCTCGCCGTCCGCCTCCGACAATGCTTCCCGGGCCCTGACGTGTGACTCCTTGGCGAGCTCCTTCGCTCGCTCGAGCCCGTGGACGCTCACGTAGGTTGTCTTTCCATGGCGTTCGTCGGAGCCCCGCGGCTTTCCGATCTCGGCCTCGTCCCCGGTCACGTCGAGGATGTCGTCGACGATCTGGAAGACGACTCCGAGCTCGGCCGCGAAGCGCCGGAACGGCATTGTGGCAGGTCCGTTCACACCTTCGAGCGTCAGGATCGAGCCGACTGACGCCACGATCAGCGCGCCGGTCTTGAGCTCGTGCAGGTGGCGCAGCTCGGTCCCGGCTGCCGCGGCGACGTCGAGGTACTGGCCGCCCACCATGCCGCGCACGCCGGCGGCCCGCACGACTTCGGACACCGCGGCCAGCACGTTCGCCGGCTCGCCCTGTTGCTCGGACAGGGCCAGCCGCAGGGCCTCGGCGAACAGGCCGTCGCCGGCGAGGATCGCCACGTCCTCCCCGAACGCGACGTGGCAGGTGGGCTTCCCGCGCCGCAGGTCGTCGTCGTCCATGGCCGGGAGGTCGTCGTGGATCAGCGAATAGGTGTGGATCATCTCGATCGCGGCCGCCAATGGCAGGACATCGGCCGGCCGGCGCCCGAGCGCCTCGGCGGTGGCGAGCGAGAGCACCGGCCGGATGCGCTTGCCGCCCGCGAGCAGCGAGTAGCGCATGGCCTCCTCGAGCCGCGTGGTGCCCGGCTCGCCGGCGAACCGCAGGTTCTCCAGGTAGGTCTCGACCTGCTGCTGGAGCTCGACCGGGTAGGCCGGCGCCTCTGTGCTGGTCAAAGCAGCCTCTCCTGCGCGTCCGCCTCCCCGGCCGAGCGGGTGCGGGCGTCGATCTCGGCGCCGATCCGCTGCGCGAGGTCGGCGCAGCGCTCGACGAGGTCCGCCGCCTCCTCGGCGTCGATGGCCTCGGCGCGCAGCTTGTCCGCCACCGCCTCCAGCTCGCTCGCGAGCTCCTCGAGCTTGGGTGTCTCGCTCGTCACCGTGCGACCTCCTCGCGCTGGACGGTTCCAAGGATCCCGTTGACGAAGCCGGGGGCGTCGGCCGAGCAGAGCTCCTTGGCGGCCTCGACCGCCTCGTCGATCGCCACCTCGTCGGGCACGTCGGGGCGGTGGAGCAGCTCGTGCAGGGCGACCCGCAGGATGTTGCGCTCGAGCGGGGCGATGCGGTCGAGTGACCAGCCGCTGGCGTGTCGCTCGATCAGCTCGTCGAGCTCGGGGCGGTGCTCGGTGGCGCCCTCGACCAGCTCGCGCGTAAAGGGAGTCGCGCGGGGATCGACGAGCTCGGCCGCGGACCGGCCGGTCACGTCCGCCTGGTAGAGGGCGATCATGGCCGCCCGGCGCTGCTCGCTGCGTCGCACGTCGTGAACGTTACGCGCGCGAGACGTACTGGCCGGAGCGGGTGTCCACGCGCACCCGGTCGCCCTCGTTCACGAACAGCGGGACGCGGACCACGACACCCGACTCGAGCGTGGCCGGCTTGTCGCCCCCGCCAGAGGCGGTGTCGCCCTTCAAGCCGGGCTGTGTCTCGGTCACGGCCATCTCGACGGCGCTCGGGACCTGCACGTCGCGCGGCGACTCGTCCACGTACAGGACGTCGACCTCCTCGTTCGGCACGATCCACTTGAGCGACTCGGCGACCTGCTCCTGCGGCAGCGCCAGCTGCTCGTAGCTCTGCGTGTCCATGAAGTGCGCGTCGGTGCCGTCCGTGTAGAGGAACTGCATCCTGCGCGTCTCGGTGCGGACCGGGCGGAACTTCTCGCCGGCCCGGAACGTCTTGTCGATGACGGCGCCGTCCTCGACCCGCTTCAGTTTGGTGCGAACGAAAGCGCCCCCCTTACCGGGCTTGACGTGCTGGAACTCGACGATGCGGAAGACCGTGCCGTCGACGTCGATGTGGGTGCCGTTCTTGAACTGGTTGGTACTGACCATGCGGGCAGGAAGGTTAGCCGCGGAGCTAGCGCGCGAGCCCAGCAGTCTGGAGAGCCTGCGCGGCGTCGCGATAGGCCTCGATCCGACTGATCAGGCCGTCCTTCACGGTGACGAGGTAGCCCCACCGGCCGTCGATCTCGAGGCCGCTCGACCGGCCCTTTGCGACCTCGCGGACGATGGCGACGACTCGGTCGCCGCACTCCTCGATCCGCTCCACCTCGACGTGGTAGCTCTCCCAGGCCTCGAACAGGGACTCCAGGCTGCGTCGCATGCGGTCGCGCCCGAAACGCTCCGAGAACCCGCCCTCGGGGCGTCCGGACACCTCGAGCCAGGCGATGTCCTCGGCGGCGAGTGCCGCGAACCTGTCGATGTCGCCGGCGTTCCACGCCTCGAACGCGGACTCGACCAGCTCGACGTCTTCCGGGGGCACGAGCCGAAGCCTAGTCGCCGGGTTTCCACGTCCCCTCCGGAAGCCGCCCCTCCTCCGCCAGCTTCTCCAGATGCGACGCGAGCGACAGCGCCGCGAAGTCGCTCAGCTCCACCGGCGCGTCGGACCAGGCGCTGTCCAGCAGCTCGTCGCGCGTCCTGAGCCCCGCAGACAGCGCCTCGATGAGCCGCCGCTCCCGCTCCAACCGGTGCGCCACGTACTCGTCGAGCTTCGCCGCCGGATCCCACACGTACGGGCCGTGTCCGGGGCACAGCACCTCGAGGGGGAGAGCGCGCAGCCGCCGCAGCGAGTCCAGGTACTCCGACAGCGAGCCCTCGCCCGGCGCGATGAACACGCTGCCGCTGCCGAGCACGGTGTCGCCTGTGAAGCAGACCGGCCCGGCAACGAGGCAGACGCTGTCCTTCGAGTGCCCCGGCGTCGCCACCGCGCTGAATGGCCCTAGGGTCTCGCCCTCGCGCGGCAGCGTCACGGGCGCCCCGAGCGATTCCGCTCCCTCGGCGTGGTCGGCATGCGAGTGGGTCAGCACGACCCCCTTGATCCCATCCACCGCGGCCCGGCGCACGGCCTCGAGGTGGCCCTCGTCGGCGGGCCCGGGATCCACCACCCAGGAGCCCACCACGTAGGTGTTCGTGCCGTCCAGCGTGAGCGCCGAGGGGTTCGGCGCCCGCACGCGCACCACGCCTGCTGGGTCGCGATCCCGATCCGGCACGCAGGCCTTTCTACCGGAGTAAGCTCAGATCGGTTGGGCTCGCATACCCACACGGCGGGACTGCGCAACGAGCGGGGCATGTTCCTGGCTGCCCTCGTGGCCATCTGCGCCGTCACCGCGCTCGACTTCGCCGTTCAGGCGGACGCGGCGTTCGTGGAGCTGCTCGTGGTGGGCCCGATCATCGCAGCGTTCGGCGCCACCCCGCGTGACACCGCCATCGTCGGGCTGATCGCCTTCCTCGCCGCGATCCCGATCGGCCTCGCCGGCGACTCCTTCGGCTCGGCCGAGCACTTCGTCGGCGTGGCCGCGGTGGCGATCGTGGGCGCGCTGTCGACCGGCGTTGCCATGCTGCGCTCCGAGCGGGAGCTCGACGCGGCCCGGCTGAGCGTGCAGTACGGGGTCGCCCGCGTCCTGGCCGAGGCCCAGTCGCTCGAGTCCGCCGCCCCAGAACTGCTCGAGGCGATCGGCGCGCCGCTCGGGTGGTCGACCGGCAACCTGTGGGAGTCCCGGGACGGCGAGCCGCTCCGCCTGGTCGGATCCTGGACGGCCGCGGGGCTCGAGTTCCCGCGCTTCGCGGAGGCCACGAGGGAGCTCGACCCCCAGAGCGAGCTGGCGCTGCCCGCGCGTGTATGGAAGTCCGGCCGGACCAGCTGGATCGAGGACTACTCGGCCGACCCGCGCTACCCGCGCGCCGAGACTGCCCGCGCCGACGGGCTGGGCGGGGGCACCGCGTTCCCGGTGCGCATCGGAAGGGAGTGCGTCGCGGTGATCGAGTTCTTCGCCCGCGAGGTCCGTGCGCCCGATCCCGAGCTGATCGCGCTGACCGACGCCATCGGGACCCTGATCGGCGAGTTCATCGAGAGGCTGCGCATCGCCGAGGCCGTCAGGCTTAGCGAGGCCCGCAAGAGTGCCGTCTTCGCCTCGTCGCTCGACGCGGTGATCACGATCGACCACCAGGGCCGGGTGGCCGAGTTCAACCCGGCGGCGGAGGAGATCTTCGGCCACTCCGCGGAGGACGCGCTCGGCGCGGAGCTGGCGGAGCTGGTGGTCCCGCCGAGCCTGCGCGATCGCCACCGGGCCGCGCTGCGCCGCGTGGTGGAGACCGGCGAATCCACCCTGCTCGGCCAGCGCGTCGAGCTGACCGGCATGCGCGCCGACGGTACCGAGTTCCCGGTCGAGCTCGGGATCACCGCGATCATGGGCACGGACCCGCCGATGTTCACCGGCACGATCCGCGACATCACCAACCGGCGCAGCGCCGAGCGGGAGCGCGAGGAGCTGCTTCACCTGGAGCAGCTCGCCCGTGTGGACGCGACCCAGGCCCGCGACCAGCTCGAGGCCATCCTGCGCGGCATCGCCGACGCGGTCACCGCGCAGGCGCCAGACGGCCGGCTCCTGTTCGCGAACGACGCGGCGGTGGAGCTACTCGGGTACGAGTCGAGCGAAGCGCTGATCGCCGCGCCGCTCACCGAGATCCTGAGCCGCTTCGAGCTGCTGGACGAGAGTGGTCGCCCGTTTCCGGTGGAAAATCTGCCGGGCCGCCGCGCGATGGCCGAGGGCGTGGGGAGCGAGGTCGTCGTGCGCTTCCGCGTGCGCGCAACCGGCGAGGAGCGCTGGTCGGCCGTGAAGGCGACGCCGATCGCCGACCGCGCGGGGACGGTGGCGATGGCGATCAACGTCATCGAGGACATCACTTCGCACAAGCGCGCCGAGCTGGCGCAGCGCTTCCTCTCCGACAGCAGCGCCGTGCTCGGCTCCTCCCTCGACATGGCCGAGGTGCTGCGGCATGTGGCCTCCCTGGCGGTGCCCGACGTGGCGGACTGGTGCGCCGTCGACCTGGTCGTGGACGGCGGGATCGACCGCGTGGCTATCGCCCACCAGGACCAGGCCATGGTCGCGATGGCCGAGGAGCTCTCGAGCCGCTATCCGCCCGACCCGCGCAGCGAGACCGGCGTCCCGGCCGTGCTCCGTAGCGGCAGCTCCGAGCTCTACCCAGAGATCCCGGACGAGCTGCTGCGCTCCGCTACGCGGGACGAAGAGCAATACCGGCTGATCAAGCAGATCGGGATGCGATCGGCGATGATCGTGCCGATGGTCGCGCGCGGCCGGAGCGTCGGCGCCCTTACGTTCGTCAGCGGCCCGTCCGGCCGCCGCTTCGACCAGCAGGACCTGACCCTCGCCGAGGAGCTCGCCCGGCGCTGTGCCACCGCCATCGACAACGCGCGGCTGTTCGCCGAGCGCGCCTACATCGCCCGCACTCTCCAGCGGAGCCTGCTCCCGGCCGAGCTGCCCGAGATCCCCGGGATCGAGGCGGCCGCCCGCTTCCGGCCGATCGGAGAGGGCAACGAGGTGGGCGGCGACTTCTACGATCTGTTCGAGACGGGTGGGCGCGGCTGGACGGTGGTGATGGGCGACGTGTGCGGCAAGGGGCCGGACGCCGCCGCGGTCACCGCGCTGGCCCGCTACACGCTGCGCGCGGCCGCCATGCGCGAGCGCCTGCCGAGCCGCAGCCTGCGGCTCCTGAACGAGGCGCTGCTGCGCCAGCGTGACGACCGGCTCTTCTGCACGGTCGCATACGCGTACCTCGAGCCCCACGACGGCGGCGTCCGGATCGGCGTGTCGAGCGGGGGCCATCCGCTGCCGATGCTGTTGCATGCGGACGGCAGGGTCGAGGCCATCGGCGAGCCCGGGACTCTGCTGGGCGTGCTACCCGACCCGAACCTCGAGGACCGCTCGCTCACTCTGTCGCCCGGGGACGCGCTGGTCTTCTACACGGACGGGGTGATCGAAGGACGCAGCGCCGAGGCCCCCTTCGACGAGGACGGCCTCCGCGAGCTGCTCGCCGGGTGCGCGGGGGCCGGCGCAGACGCTATCGCCGCCCGGGTCGAGGACGCCGCTTTCGCAGCTCAGAACGGGAATCCACGCGACGACATCGCCGTGCTGGTACTCCGCGTGGCCGGCTGACAGAACCCGTTCAATGTTGAGCTCTCACCGCCGCCGGGTACATCCCGAGGAGTTGGTGGAGACCAAAGAACGCGTGGAGGATGGCCTGAGCCTGAGGCTTGACAGGGCGCCAGGCGCGGCGGCCAAGGCGCGCCGCGGCCTTGCGCGGCTCCGCGTCGACCTGGACCCGCCGCTGATGGAGACGCTCCGCCTGCTCGTGACCGAGCTGGTCACGAACAGCGTCAGGCACACGGGCGCCCGCACCGTGGAGCTCGGGGTTCTGGTCGGCAGCTCCTTCGTCCGGACGGAGGTGACTGACGCGGGCCCGGGGTTCGACCCGGCGAAGACCGGCTCGCCGTCGAACGACCACACGGGCTGGGGGCTGTTCCTCGTCGAGCGGCTGGCCGAGCGCTGGGGCGTCGACAAGAACGGCGGCGCCACCAAGGTCTGGTTCGAGCTGCGCCGGACCTAAAGCCGCAGCTGCTCCTCACCGGCGGGCGCCTGCCCCAGCAGCGCGCGGAAGCGCTGCGCGGCGGTGGGGGCGTCGTCGCCACGGTTGTTGTTGAACGCCACGTGCACCTCGCGCGCCTGCTCGGCCATGCTGTGGACCCGGCCGGCGACCTCCTCGAGCTCATCGTCGTCGTAGCGCCACGCGAAGCGCTCGGCAACCGACTTGCCGCGCAGGTAGCCCTCCGCGTTGCGCCCGTGGAGGCGCATGTAGGCGAGGTCGTCGCGCGTGACCGCGTCGAGGTCCGAGGGCATGATCGGGATCTCGTCGCCACGCGGGGCGTCCACGCAGACGAACGCAACGTCCCGCTCCGAGAACCACCCGAGCGTCCGCTCGATCCGCTTCTGTCGCACCCAGCCGCGGTGGCGGAGCTCGACCGCGACCCTGTGCGGCGCGAGCGCCGTCACCACCCGGTCGAGCTCCTCGAGCTCGTGCCTGCCGGGGCCGAAGGCCGGCGTGAGCTGGAGTAGATAGGCGCCGAGCTTGCCGGCCTCGGCCAGCGGAGCCGTCTCCTCGACGAGGCGCTTCGCCAGCCCGGTTTCGAGCTCCGGGGTGATGCGCACCCGCCCGCGCTCGTTCGTCTCGACTCCTTCGCGCAGGTCCGGCGGGAGGGAGTCGACCGGCGCCGCGTGGCGGGACAGCAGCCGGTGGACCTTGACGTCGAAGACGAAGTTGTCCGGCGTGTCCTCGACCCATTTGTGCACCGTGGTGCGGTCGGGCACGGCGTAGAAGCTCGAGTTGAGCTCGACGCCCTCGAAGCGCTCGGCGTACCAGGGAAGCCGCTCGCGGGCGGGCATCTTGGGCGGATACCACTCCTTGACGAAGCCGGGATCCGCCCAGCTCGACGTTCCGACGATAATGCGTCCTGCCATGGAAGGACCGTACAGCCCCGAGGTCGCCTGGAAGCTCGACCGCATCTCTCCGCGTGCCTACCAGCACCCCGCGGACCGGGCCGCCACCGCGGCGCTCGCGAAGGTCCCGTACCTCGACCAGGTGGTCCGCAAGCTGATTGAGCTCGGCTACGAGCGCGCGCTGCGCGCGGCTTCGCTAGGGGCTGCCGTGCGGCTCGGCCAGGACCAGCTCCCGCGGATCTGGGTGCTGCACCGGCAGGTGTTCAACACGCTCGACATGGACCAGGTGCCGGGCCTGTACATGACCCAGTTCCCGCTGGCGAACGCCTACGCGATCGGCACCCAGAAGCCGATCGTGGTGCTCAACTCGGAGCTGGTGCGGATCCTCGACGACGACGGCAGGCGCGTGGTGCTTGCGCACGAGGCGGCGCACATCCACTCCGACCACCAGCTGTACCGGACCGCGCTGCTGATCCTCCTGCGGCTGGGCGACGCCGTGCGGCTGCCGCTTCTCGCCGGGCTGCCGCTGCTGGCGATACAGCTGGCGCTGCTCGAGTGGTCGCGCGCCGCCGAGCTCTCCTGCGACCGCGCCGCCGCGCTGGTCACCCGTGACCCGCTGGCCGTGTGCCGCGCGCTGATGGTGATCGCTGCGGGGGAGGCCGCCGAGGAGCTGAGCCTGGACGCCTTCATCGCCCAGGGAATGGACTACTCGGAGAAGGGGACGGGCCTCGAGCGGCTGACGAGGATGCTGCAGCAGCTCCGGATCACACACCCGATGCCCGTTCGCCGGGTGCGGATGCTGCTCGACTGGGTCCACGAGGGCGGGTACGACCGGATGGTGCGCGGCGACTACATGCGCCGCGGCGAGGAGCCGTCGGCGCGCGACGAGGCGGACGCGGCGGGGACCTTCTACGCGGACCGGATCGGGTCGGCGATCCAGTCGGCGGGGTCGTCCGTGGGAGAGGTGGGCCAGCAGCTGGGCGATTGGCTCAAGCGGGTGCGCTCGAGCGATCCGGACGACAACGACAGCAAAGAGGGGTAGGCCCGCGCTAACGCCCCCGCCGGCCGAAGCTGTGCCCCGCCGGGGCGACCGCCCGCAGGTCTGCTTCCTGCGCCGCCGGGCCGGCTTCGCGGTCGTCGGTGCTCCACGTCCGGCGGGGCTCGATGTGCTTGACCTTCGCGCTCGGCAGGTCGGGACGCTCCAGGCGCTCGATTCGGTCGACGAGCACGTTCGCAGTCCCCTCGCGTTGCTCCAAGCGGCCGTATGCGAGCACCAGCGGCTCAGCCCTCACGGCCAGCCGGAAGCGCTCGTGCACCGGCGGCGTCACGATCAGGTTGATGGTGCCGTGCTCGTCCTCGAGCAGCATGAACGTCACGCCATTTGCCGTGGCCGGCCGCTGGCGGGCGATCACGAGCCCCGCCACCCGCACCCGGCGGCCGTGCCGGCCGCGCTCCAGCTCGGCGCTCGTGCTCAGGTCCTCGGGCAGGTCCGGCCGCATCAGCTCCATCGGGTGCTCGCGCAGCGTCACCCCGGTCGAGCCGTAGTCGGCCAGCATCCGCTCCCACGCCGACAGCGCCCGCAGCTCCGGCCCGGCGTGCGGCTCGAGCGGCAGCGCCAGCTGAGTCCCCTCCGGCACCGGCGTGCCCGGCACGGCCACGCCCAGCTGCCAGAGCGCCTGGCGGCGGCGGCCGGCGGCGGGCCCGTCCGCGAGGACATCGCAGGCGCCGGCCCAGGCGAGCTTGCCGAGCGTGTCGGCGAACGCGCCGGAGCGGGCGGCGAGGTCACCCAGCGAGCGCCAGGGGCGGGCGCCCGAAACGGAGCCCTCGCGCTCCGCGCCCGCGGCCCAGCCTTCGCGCTCCGCCACCAAGGCACGGACCTCTTCCTCTTTGCAGCCGTTTACGCACCGAAGCCCAAGACGGACGGCGCTTCCCTCCACCCGGGACTCGGCATAACTGGAGACCACGCACGGCGGCAGCACCTCCACCCCCACCCGCTGCGCCTCGTGCACTAGCGAGTCCGGCGGGTAGAACCCCATCGGCTGCTCGTTCAGCAGCGCGCACAGGAACTCCGGGTGGTAGTGCACCCGCAGCCAGGTCGACTGGTACGCGAGCAGCCCGAAGGCCGCCGAGTGCGCCTTCGGGAAGCCGAAGCCCGAGAAGCCCACGATCTGCGTCCACACCCGCTCGGCCGACTCCCGGGAGGCGCCGCGCGACACCGCCCCTGCCACGAACTTCTCCTCGTACGCCCGGATCGCCGCCTCCGAGCGCTTTCGGCTCATCGCCCGCCGCAGCCCCTCCGCCTCGCCGGCCCGGAAGCCGGCGAAGGCCATCGCCACCTCCAGCACCTGGTCCTGGAAGACGATCGTGCCGAGCGTGTCGCGCAGCACCGGCTCGAGCGATGGGTGCTCGTAGGGAACCTCGAAGTTCGGGTCCTCGCGCAGCGCCTTGCGCCGCTCGATGTACGGGTGCACGGCGCCGCCGATGATCGGCCCCGGCCGCACCAGCGCCACCTGCACGGTCACGTCGTCGAGGTTCTCGGGCCGGGTCCGCTTCAGCATCTGCATCTGCGCACGCGACTCGATCTGGAACACGCCCATCGTCTCCGCCTCCTGGATGCGGGCGTACACCTCCTTGTCGTCGTACGGGATCCGCGACAGGTCGATCCGCTCCCCCCGCACGCGCGCGACCTCGTCCACGCAGCGCTCCACCGCCGACAGCATCCCCAGTCCGAGCAGGTCGATCTTGAGGAAGCCGGCGTCCCCGCAGGAGTCCTTGTCCCACTGGACCATCTGGCGCCCCTCGAGCGAGGCAGGCTGCACCGGGCAGAGGTCGATCAGCGGCTGGGTCGAGATCACCATCCCGCCCGGGTGTTGCGACTGATGGCGCGGCAGCCCCCACGCGTCGCGGGCGAGCTTGACGAGCGCGTCCCAGCGCGGCGAGCGGTGCCCGCGGGCGTCCTTCGGCGGCACGTCGCCCTCGATGTCGTTGCGCTCCTTCCAGGGGTCGACCGCCCGCGCCAGCCGCTCGATCTCTCCCGGCGGCAGCCCCAGCGCCTTCGCAAAGTCGCGCACAGCTGAGCGCACGTGGAAGGTCGAGAAGGCGGCCACAAGCGCGCAGCGGTCGCGCCCGTAGCGGTCGTGCACGCGCGGGATCAGGACGTCGCGGATGTCGCGCGGGAAGTCGAGGTCGATGTCCGGCAGCGCGGTGAGCTCCTCGTTCAGGAAGCGGCCGAGGAAGAGCTCGTTCTCGATCGGGTCGATGTGCGAGAGGCCGGTGAGGTAGCAGACGACCGAGGACACGCTCGAGCCGCGCCCGCGGCCCGGCGGCAGCAGCCGCCGCGCCGACTCCGGGCCGCGCACCTCCAGCGCGACCTCGCGCGCCAGCTCGAGCATGTCGCGGTGGAGCAGGAAGAACCCCGACAGACCGAGGTGGCGGATTACGCGCAGCTCCTCCTCGAGCCGTCCCGCGGCATCGCTGCGCCTGCCATACCGCTCGGCGAACCTGTCCCAGCAGAGCTCCGCCAGGTTGCGGTCGGCCTCGGGATCCTCAGAGCCGGGGTAGCGGTAGCCCAGGTCCTCGGTGAGGTCGAAGGTCAGGCGCTCGGCGAGCCGCCCGCTCTCCTCCACGGCCGCTTTGCCGAACCGCGCGGCCATGCGCTCGGGAGGAGCGAGGACGTGGGACGAGTTCCCCCTCCGCTGAGGCTCCGTCTCGTCGAGCGTGGCCCCGTGGCGAACGGCGACCATGGCGTCCTGCAGCGCGATGCGCTCGCGCGAGTGCACGTGCACGTTGCCCGTGGCCACGCAGGGCACCCCGAGCCGCTCGGCGAGCTCGGAGAGCAGCTTGTTGCGACGGCGGTCGTTGCGCCAGTAGGGGCGCTGGAGCTCTATGCGGAAGCGGTCGGGCCCGAAGGCGGCGAGCAGACCGCGGGCCACCGCCGCGGCGCCGGGGTGGTCGCCGGCCTCCACGCGGGAGGCCACCGCCCCGCTGCCCGCGCATCCCGAGAGGCACACCAAGCCGTGAGTGTGTTGTTCGAGCGTGCCGAGGCCGATGGACGGCTCCCCGTCGATCGGGTCCTGTCGCCGGCCGCCCTCGATCCACCCCTCGCGCGCCCAGCGCCGCGTATGCCAGTGGGACGCGGTGATCAGGCGGCAGAGGTTGGTGTAGCCCTCGCGCGACTCGCACAGGAGCGTGAGGTGCGTCCCGTCGTCGAGCGTCAGCTCGGCGCCCGTGATCGGCCGCACCCCGAGCGGCTTCAGCGCCTGGGCCATCTCCATGGCCCCGTGCAGGCCGTCGTGGTCGGTCAGCGCAAGCGCGTCATGGCCCTGCTCGGCCGCCGCCGCGGCCAGCTCCACGGGGTGCGAGGCACCGTCCAGGAACGAGTAGGCCGAGTGGCAGTGGAGCTCGACGTATGACACGAACAAATGTTCGCATCATGGTCAAGCGGTCAGGCGACGCTCTCCTCGCGTCGGCGCTTCGCCGAGTAGAGCGCCTCGTCGGCCCGGGCCACGAGACGTGCGGCGTCGTCGCCGGGTTGGAGGACGGCGATGCCGAAGCTGGCCTCGATCCGGTCCCCGCTCGCGAGCATGCCGGACGCCACCGCCTCGCGCAGGCGGCGCATCACGCGCTCGGCGTCGATCTCGGTCGCCTCGGACAGGACCACCCCGAACTCGTCCCCGCCGAGCCGGTAGGCCTCGTCGCTGCGGCGCAGACCGCTCCGCAGCGCGCTCGCCAGCATCTGGAGCGCCCGGTCGCCCGCCTCGTGGCCGTGGGTGTCGTTCACGAGCTTCAGGTTGTCCATGTCGCACAGCACGAGCGCGAACCGCTCGCCTGCGTCGATCTCCCGCGCCAGCCGGCGGCGGAACGCGCGCCGGTTGGGCAGGCCCGTGAGCGTGTCGTGGGTCGCCTCGTGGCGCAGCCGCACTGTCTGGTCCGCCGCCCGCAGCGCCGCCACGGCCTGATTGGCGAACAGCCTCAGCGCCTGCAGACGCGCGCGCGTCGGAAGCAGGCGGTCGCGCGGGTCGTCCACCCAGATCATTCCCACCCGGCGCTCGCCCTCGACCAGCGGGACGATCAGCCAGTGGCGCGACCAGGCATGCGGCCCGCGCCCGTTCATCTCGGAGCGGTACGGGAAGCTCTCGATCCCGAGCCGGTGCTCGGCCACCTCGGCCGGCAGCAGGTAGCAGCCCGCCACCTCGTACTCCTCGCAGAAGAGCCGCGCCAGCGAGTCGAGCGTCGCGCCCTCGATCTCGGGCTCGTCGAGGTCCCAGCCCGACGTCGCCACCGGCTCGAGCGCCATGTCCGGCTCCTCCGCGAGCGAGATCATCACGCGGTTGAAGCCGAGCGCGTCCTCGATCCCGTCGCAAACAGCCTGGAGAACCGCCTCTACGTCGTCTGCCTCGGCGAGGCGCGCCGACACCTCGAGCACACGCTCGAGCATGCGCTGGTGCTGCATGTCGTCGGCGATGTCCTGTGCGATCCGGAGCGCCAGCGCCGCGTGGCGCGAGATCGTGACGAGCGCGTCGAGCTCGCCGTTCGCCGGGCGCATGCCGGTCACCGGCTCGTCCACCGAGATCACGCCGAGCAGCTGGTGGCGCGCGTCGCGCAGCGGCACGAACAGCGCGTCGCCCGGCAGCCAGGCGTTCGGGTGGTCGGGCGGGTCGAGCTCAGGCACGTAGGTCTCCACCCCTAGCGCGTCCCAGTCGAACTCGCCGTCGGGCACGAAGTACGCGCGGTCTGGGGCGATCCTTCCGGGATGCCGATGTCGACGACGCGCACCGCGCCGGCACGCGCCTTGCCCGGGTGGACC
>JBKGUS010000353.1:0-6786 GCA_046462295.1 Thermoleophilaceae bacterium
GGAGCTGCGGGCGAAGCTCATCGAGCTGTGCGAGACGGAGATGCGCGCGAACGCGAAGCGATCCGACGACGAGCTCCTCTACCCGCGCCGCAACTTCGAGGTGCTGGCCGAGAACGGCTTCCTGGCGCTGACGGTGCCTGAAGAGTACGGCGGGCTCGGCGAGAACCACGTGGCGTACGCGATGGTGTGCGAGACGCTGGCGCGCTACGGCTGCGCGTCGACGGCAATGTGCTACGTGATGCACATCAGCGCTGTGGCCACCCTGATGCTGCGACCCACGCCCGAGCTGGTCGACAAGTACATCCGGCCGCTCAGCGAGTGCAAGATCGGCACGCTGTCGTACTCGGATCCCGAGACCGGCTCCCACTTCTGGTACCCGTTCTCCTCCAAGGCCGAGCGCTCGAACGGCGGCTTCAAGGTCAACAAGAAGGCGTCCTGGACCACGTCGGGCGGGTTCGCGGACTTCTACGTCGTGCAGACCACCAGCCCTGACTTCAAGGGCTACGACGACCTGTCGGTGTTCGTGATCGACGGCGAGCACGTGAAGGCGCAGCCCTCCCTTTGGGACGCGCTCGGCCTGCGCGGCAACCAGTCCGGACCGATCCAGGTGGAAGACGTGGAGATCCCCGCCGACCAGGTCGTGGGCCCGCTCGGCGACGGCGCCGCGTCCAACGACGAGGCCGTGGATCCGTGGTTCCTGGTCGGCTCGTCGTCGGTGTGGAACGGCATCACGATGGGGGCGATCGACATCGCCAAGCGGCACACGACACGCAAGCGCCACGTGGACGTGGGCATGCGGGTGGCCGACTACCCGACGATCCAGGACTATGTGGGCGAGGCGGTGATGGACACGAACGCGTGCCGCGTCTTCGTGCTCTCCGTCGCCCAGGCAATGGACCGCGTCACGGACGACAACCGTCGCATCCTGGAGCCCGGCGAGACGGCCCGGGCGGACTACTTGCACTGGGCCTGGCAGATCAAGTTCGAGGCCGCGAAGAACACGGCGCATCACGTGGACAAGATGCTGCACGCCTGCGGCGGGTCGGGCTACAAGCGCGACATGGAGCTGGAGCGCTACGTGCGCGACGCCAAGGCCGGCTGGGTGATGGGCCCGACGAACGAGGTGCTGCGCCAGTTCGTCGGCAAGGCCGTGCTGATGGGGTTCGAGGCGCTCGACTACTGGAACCAGACCTACAACCGGCGCGTGGTCGAGAACGAGGTGAAGAAGCTGGACGCGGCCGGGAAGCGTGAGCTGGCCCGGCAGCTCAGCGAGCAGGCCGACAAGGACGAGGCGAAGGAGCCGGCCGCGAAGGCGTGACGACTCGAACGGGCCAGCCAATCATCAGCGGGGGTCCGGGGGCGGGAGCCCCCGGCCCGACTCTTCTCGTCAAGGGCCTGAGGCCGGTCGACCGCTCCTACGAGGCGTGGTGGGTCAGGCCGGGCTCGGCGACGGGGGTGGAGCTGAACGGCGGTGACCGGGTAACGGTGGTCGACCCGGAGGGTGGGCAGCCGGCTGAGCTGACAGCACTGGCACCGGACGGGCGGGACGACCTGGCGGCGCTCGGCGCCGCCGCCGACTCCGATGCGACGGTGCTGCGCGCGGCCGACGACGGCTTCGTCGCCGCGCTGCACGAGCGCGGCCTCCGCCCGGACGCTGCGCGCGCACTGCGCCTCTTCGGCCGCGACAGCGCCCCCGGCGCCTCCGAGTCCTTCGGCTGCGAGCGCGACGTGCTGCTCGTGGTGGCTGCCCCGGGCGGTCGCGTCGTGGACGGCGACCCGCCTGCCTCGGCGCTGGTGGTCGAGGTGAAGCGCGCCACGCCGCGGCCGGACGCACAGCTCGAGCTACCGCCGCCGCTCGCCGAGCCGCGGCTCGACCTCCGGATCGACCGCGCTTCGGCGCTCGCCTACGAGGTCAAGGAGGGCGAGTACATCCAGATCATCGACGTCGAGGGCAAGCAGTGCTCCGACTTCCTCGCCTTCCACGAGCACAAGCTGCAGAGGGGGCTCGAGCGCGGGATCGACGGCGTCACGACGCGCACCCTGATGGGCGCTGCCGTACCCGGCCCCGGCCTGTACGGCAAGTTCTACGACGTCGACATGGATCCGCTCGTCGAGGTCGTG
The DNA here is from genome assembly GCA_046462295.1 of Thermoleophilaceae bacterium. Lineage (GTDB taxonomy): Bacteria > Actinomycetota > Thermoleophilia > Solirubrobacterales > Thermoleophilaceae > JACVRW01. The sequence continues at coordinate 2,122 of JBKGUS010000353.1, forward strand.
CGGGACACGGTGGGCCGGCACGACATGTTCGGCCTCGCCTGCCACGCGAAGTACTACGAGGACATGGGCTACCCCGGTCACGTGAACTGCACGGACAACTTCAACGGACAGGTCACGCCCTACGGGATCGGCGCGCGCAAGGGCTGGGAGGCGCTCAACTTCTTCTACAACACGAGCCTCGACGCCGACAACATGCTCACCTTCGACGAGCCGTGGTCGCGGCCGGGCGACTATGTGCTGCTTCGCGCCGCCGGCGACCTGGTCTGTGCATCGTCGGCGTGCCCGGACGACATCGATCCGGCCAACGCCTGGGAGTGCACGGAGGTGCACGTCCGCGTCTACTCGCCCGAGAACCGCTTCTCGAAGGCGATCGCCCATCGCGTGACCCCGGAGGCAGAGCCAGTAATGACCAAGGAGACGGCGTTCCACCCGCGTACCAGCGAGCTCACCGAGAGCTTCGTGGAGTACCGCGGCTACTGGCTGCCGCACTGCTTCAACAACGAGGGCGGGATCGCCGAGTACTGGGCCTGCCGGGAGAAGGCGGTGGTGATGGACCTCTCGCCGCTGCGCAAGTGGGAGGTGCTCGGCCCGGACGCCGAGAAGCTGATGCAGCTCGCCGTGACGCGCGACATCCGCCGGCTGGCGGTGGGGCAGGTCGTCTACACGGCGGTCTGCAACGAGACCGGCGGCATGATCGACGACGCCACCGTCTTCCGGCTCGGCGACGACAACTTCCGCTTCATCGGCGGCGACCCGTACGACGGCGTCTGGCTCAAGGACCTGGCTGAGCGCTCCGGGCTGAAGGTGTGGGTCAAGCCCTCGACCGACGAGCTCCACAACGTCGCCGTGCAGGGCCCCGCGAGCCGCGACCTGCTGAAGGAGATCGTCTGGACGCCGCCCACGCAGCCTTCCCTGGAGGAGCTCAAGTGGTTCCGCTTCCTGGTCGGCCGCTTCGGGGGATATGACGGCATCCCGGTGGTCGTGTCGCGGACGGGCTACACAGGCGAGCTCGGCTACGAGGTCTTCTGCCACCCGGACGACGGCCCCGCCGTGTGGGACGCCATCTCGGAGGCCGGGCAGCCGCACGGGCTGAAGCCGCTCGGGCTCGAGGCGCTCGACATGATCCGCATCGAGGCCGGGCTGATCTTCGCCGGCTACGAGTTCGACGACCAGGTCGATCCCTTCGAGGCCGGGATCGGATTCACCGTGAAGCTCGACTCGGAGGACGACTTCGTCGGAAAGGGGGCGCTCGTGGAGCGCTCCGCGCACCCGCAGCGGACCCTGGTCGGCCTCGAGCTCGAGGGCAGCGAGACGGCCGGCCACGGCGACGAGGTGTGGGACGGGCGCCGACGCGTGGGCGTGATCACGAGCGGCACGCGCAGCCCGACGCTCCGCAAGAACGTGGCCCTCTGCCGGATGGCCGTGCAGTACTCCGAGCTCGGCACCGCGGTGGAGGTCGGGAAGCTCGACGGCCTGCAGAAGCGCATCCCCGCGAAGGTCGTGCGCTTCCCCTTCTACGATCCGGACAAGACGCGCCCGCGCTCATGAGCACGACGCCCCGTCCACCCGAGTTCGACTTCCCGCTGAGCTGGTCGGGACCGGACGGGATCGGGGCGAGCCCGTTCGACGAGTTCGCCGAGGACGAGGGTCCGGACGTCGAGGGCGACGACCCCGCTATCGCACTGCGCAGGACGCTCGGGATGTTCGCCACCGGCGTGACCGTCATCACGACCCTCAGAGGCGAGCAGGTGCACGGCATGACCGCCAACGCCTTCATGTCCGTCTCGCTCGAGCCGCCGCTCGTCCTCATCTCCGTCGACCGGCGCACGAAGATGTGCGGCCTCCTGCACGAGGGCAGCCACTACGGTGTCAGCGTGTTGTGCGAGACGCAGGCCTCGCTCTCGGATCGCTTCGCAGGGCGGCCCTGCGACAACCTCCCCGCGCCCCGCTTCGATCTCGTCCGCGAGACCCCGCTCGTCGAGGGCGCGCTCGCGCACTTCGTGGCGCGCGTCGAGCGCTCCTACTGGGGCGGCGACCACTCGCTGTTCCTCGGCCGGGTGGAGTACGCGCGTCAGGGTCCGGGCGCGCCGCTGCTCTTCCACGGCGGCCGGTACGAGCGGCTCGGGGCCTGAGTTGGCCCGCGCGGTCGTCGTCGGCGTGGCCGGCGACTCAGGCGCCGGGAAGACGACCATCACGCGCGGGCTGACGCGCGTGCTGGGCGACTCCCAGGTGACCCACATCTCGGCCGACGACTATCACCGCTACGACCGGCGCCAGCGCCGCGAGCTGGGTGTGACTCCGCTCCACCCAGACTCGAACCACCTGGACATCCTCACCCAGCACCTGAAGCACCTGCGCCGGGGCGAGCCGGTGCTGAAGCCGGTCTACTCGCACCGCGACGGGACCTTCCAGCCGCCCGAGTACCTGCGGCCGGCGCGGTTCCTGGTGGTGGAGGGGCTGCTCAACCTGCACACCGAGACGCTGCGCAGCCTGCACGACGTGCGGGTCATGCTCACGCCGCCTGAGGCGCTGCGGCGGGCCTGGAAGCTCAAGCGCGACTGCACCCGGCGCGGCTACACCACCGACGAGGTGCTGGCCGAGCTGGACCGCCGGCAGGCCGACGCGGAGGCGTTCGTCGACGCGCAGCGCGAGCACGCCGACATCGTCGTGGCCTTCCGGCAGGGGCGGTCGGGGGATCCGATGCACCTGGATGCCGACGTCGTGCTGCGCGACACGCTTCCGCATCCCGACTTGTCGCCCTTGCTGGACCGCGGCGGGCCCGCGCTCGTGAAGCGTGAGCACGAGTGGCTCCTGCGGATCCCGGGTGACCTCGACCCTGGGCATGCGGCCGAGCTCGAGGAGGCGATCTGGGAGCGCATGCGCTTCGCGAGTCATCTGCGGATCCGGCGGCTGGGAGAGTTCACGGTCGGGACCGATTTGCACCGCTCCGATTCCCTGGCGCTCGTGCAGCTGCTGATCCTGTACCACGCGGTGAGCGCCCGGGCGGCGCTGGCGACCGGCGGATCTCCGGCGCGCGCCGAGCCACGCTCGGCGACCGGGGCGGATTCCGCGCTGCACGCTTAGACTTGCGTCTATACGTTTCGGTGCAAGCATGGCTGTCACCCTCACGCAACTCACCTCATTCCTCACCGTCGTGCGGCGCGGCTCGGTCACGGCGGCAGCGGAGGAGCTGGTGGTGACGCAGCCGTCGGTGTCCGCGGCGATCTCGGCACTCGAGCGTGAGCTCGGCGTGGTCCTGACCGAGCGGGCCGGCCGCACGCTGCGGCCGTCGGCGGCCGGGGCCGCGTACGCGCCGTACGCCGCGGACGTGCTCGGCCTCCTGGAGCAGGGCGCGCGGGCGGCGCGGGAGGCGGCGGCGCAGGAGCCGCGCGGTCTGCGCATAAGCGCCGTCACCACGGCCGGTGAGTATCTGGTGCCGCAGCTCATCCAGGCGTTCCGAGAGCGCCACCCCGCGCTCGAGATCAGCCTGGACGTCGGTAACCGCGAGGTGGTGTTCCAGCGGGTCCTCGATCACGAGGTGGACGTGGCCGTGACGGGCCGGATCCCGGACGAGGCGCGACTGGTGGGACACGACTTCGCCGACAACGAGTTCGTGCTCGTAACCGCCCCGGGCGACCCGCTGGCCAAGCGCCGCTGGGTGGCGATGGAGGAGCTGGCAGGGCGGCCATGGCTGGTGCGGGAGGCCGGCTCGGGCACGCGAACGCTGGTGGAGGAGTTCCTGGCCAGCCGCGGGATCGAGCCGCGACTGCTGACGCTCGGCTCGAACGGCGCGATCAAGCAGGCGGCGCGCTCGGGGCTCGGAGTGGCGCTTCAATCGCGGGCCGCGGTGGAGCTCGAGCTGGAGCTGAGACTGCTGGAGACGGTCTCGCCGCGAGGCGGCCTGCCGGAGCGGCGCTGGCACGTGGTGAGGAGCGCGGTGGGTCCGGTCCGCGAAGAGGCGGACGCCTTCATGGCATTCTGCCGCTCGCCGGTCGCCCGGCACGTGCTGGCGAAGCCGCTGCGGTAGATCGGTGTCGATCCGCGTTGCTCGCCGTTCAGGCGGTCGTCGCCGCCGGCTCCCGCTCCGCGCTGAGCGCTGCGTCGAGGGCGGCCAGCACACGGTCGGCCGTCTCGACGCTTGCATTCCTTCCCATCAATCCGATCCGCCACATCGCCGGCGCGGCCGGGCCCAGTCCTCCGCCGACCTCGATCCCGTGCTCCTGCAGCATGCGCGTCTGGACCGCCTTCCCGTCCACTCCGCGCGGCACGCGTACCGCCGTCAGCGGCGCCAAGCGGTGGTCCGGTACCGCGAGCACCTCCAGACCGCGTGTCTCGAGCTCCCTCCGCAGGTGCGCCGCCGCTTCCGCGTGGCGCGCCCAGCGCGCCTCCAGGCCCTCGGCGAGGACCAGGCGGAGGGCCTCGTGCAACGCGTAGATCGCGAGGATCGGCGCCGTGTGGTGGTAGGCCGCCGGCCGGTCGATCCAATAGCCCTCCAGCAGCTGCAGGTCGAACGAGAACGGCACTGGGGTGCGCCGCGTCCGGATGCGCTCCATCGCCCGTTCCGACACCGCCAGCGGTGACATTCCGGGCGGCGCGCCCAGGCACTTCTGCGTGCAGGAGTAGGCGAAATCGACGCCCCATGCCCCGGCCTCGAGCGGAATGCCG
>JBKGUS010000354.1:0-10813 GCA_046462295.1 Thermoleophilaceae bacterium
GCCGCGACGATCGTGAGCGTGCCGCCCTCCTCCGTGGCCCGCGCGGCCCCGAAGAGACGGCGGCGGACGCCCGGGGGCAGCGCGTCGAGGGCGTCGATCACAACGGCCGTGTGGCCGCCCCGCTCGACCTGGCGCTTGGCACGCTCCACCGCGAGCTCGGCGGCCTGGGCCTGGGCCTCCGGGGAGCGCTCGAAGCTTCCGCCGACGACCGGCTGACCGCCCTCCCGCCAGGCGCCGACCTCCTCGGGCCGCACGCCCGCCAGGACCACCTGCAGGCTCATGTCCGGGTACTGCTCCGCGAGCATCCGCACGACCTCGTGCAGCAGCGTGCTCGCTCCGGCCCCCGGCGGCCCTCCGACCGCGACCCGCGAGCCCTTCCCGAAGGGCGCGGAGTCGAACGCCGCCGGCGCGCTCAGGCGCTCGTTCGGGAAGACCGGCGTCAGGTCGCCGAACCAGGGCCGCTCCTCGGGCGGCTCGGCGTCGCCGCCGTTCACGGTCTCCACCCGCACCAGCGAGGGGTGGCGCTCGTTGCGGCGCGGCGGCCGCACCGGGCCGCTCACCTCGTCGCCCGCGCGCAGCTCGCAGCGGCGGATCTGGGCCGGTGACACGTACACGTCGTCGCGCGACTGGCCCGCCGGGTCGAGCCGCAGGAAGCCCGAGCCGTTCGTGAGCACGTCGAGCACGCCGGTGGCGATCTCCTCGTCGGAGACCTCCTCCTCCTCGACCTCCGGCTCCTCTTCGACGACCTCATCGCCCTCCTCCGTGGCGGCCTCGGGCTCTACCTCGGGCTCCTCCGCCGCGATCTCCTCGGGCTCCTCCGGCGCGACCTCCTCGGGCTCCTCCGCCGCGACCTCCTCGGCCTCCTCCGCAGCGGCCGGCTCCCCGGCCTCCTCGGCCTCGCCCGCAAACGGCTGCTCGAGCGCCTCGTCTGACGGCACCTCGTCCGGCTCGCGCTCGTCCTCCGGCGCCGGCTCCTCCCCGCCCTGGGCGCCGAGAATGGCGCCGATCAGGTCATCCCTCCGCATTCCGCGGAAGCCCTCGAGCCCGAGCTCCGACGCGATCGCGTGGAGGTCGGCGAGGGGGCTGGACTCGAGCTCGGTGCGCTGGAGGACAGGCATGGCCGCGGAACCCTACTTCACGTCCTCCCGGACGGCGTCGAGCACGAGCTCCATCAGCCGCGCCAGCGCGCCGTCCAGGCTCTCGTTGTCGACGATGGCCACCCGCTCCGACCGGGCGCGAGCCCAGAGGTGGTCCTGGAGGCGGCGGATCTCGTCGAAGTTCGCGAGGTAGCGCTCGGCAGGCCGCGTGCCGGGGCGCAGCGAGAAGTGCCCGCGGTGGAGGTCGGGATCGTCGACGATCACGAGCGCCTCAACGAGCACGCAGCGCTCGCGCACGCGTGGATGCACCCCGCCCGGCACCACGTGGACCCCCTCCACCACCACCGGCTTCGCCTCGTCGGCGGCCCGCTCGACGATCGCCGCGATCGCCGTCCCGACCCGCTCCGCCTGGTCCCGGTAGCCGCTCACCCCGCCGGCCTCGAACGCCGAGTAGTGGACGGTCGGCATGGCCTCGACCGTGAAGAACGCGCGCAGCACCTGGCGGATCACGTCCGTCGCGATCACACGGTTCACGCCCAGGCGGGCGGCAAGCATCGTGGCGAGGGTCGACTTCCCCACCCCGGTGGTGCCGCCGATCAGCACCACCAGCGGGCGGTCGAGGCGGTCGAGCCGGCGCCAACCGCGGTAGCGCGCCGCGGTGAGCTCACCCTCATGCTCGACGAGCACCTCCTCGGCGAGCGCGTGGAGGGCGCCCACGTCGATCTCGGCCTGGCCGCGCTCGGCCAGGCGCCGCTCGATCAGCCGGGCGAGCTCGAACGAGCGTTCCTGAGACAGGGCCGTTGCGGACAGCGCCTGCGCCATCAGGCCCTTCGAGTAGGGCAGCCCGTGCCCCTTGCGGACGACGATGGTCTCAGGCGGCATCTTCGTAGAGCTTGACGAGCGCGTCGTCGAGACCGTCGCCCACGGGACGGTTGCGCACGAAGGCCACGCGCACGCCCTCGGAGCGGGCGCGGGTGGCGACGGTGTCGATCGCGGCCGCCTTCAGCTCGGTGAGCCAGATGTCGCAGTGCTCGGCGACGGCGCGCTCCAGGTCGCCGGCGAGCGCCTCGCGGAGGGCCAGGTTGGTGGACGCCACGACCGGCTCGACTCCCTCGCACCGAGGGGCCCCGGTGGTGAACAGCGCGACCCGCGCGCCCTCCGGAAGCGGCTCGGCGGGCTCGGGCCGCAGCTCGAATCGGAGCGCGCCCGGAGGCGCAGGGGCGCCCTCGTGGGCGAGCAGCAGGTCAGCGCGCAGCAGGCGGTAGTCGGACAGCGGCTCGGGCTCTCCGGGCCCGATGATGCAGGCCGTGCGGTCCACCTGGACCGGTGGGATGCACGAGCCGGAGCCCTCGAACACGATCAGCCCCGGCTGTAGCCACGCAGCCAGGGCGGCACCCTCCGGGACGTTCGACACCGCCGGCGCGCCGGCCAGCCCGCCGCCCACGCGCCGGCACCCCACGGTGTTCACACCGGCGAGGACCGCGTCCTCCAGGTAGTCCGAGGCGGCGTGGGCGCCGTGGTCGGCGATCGCGATGAGGTCGTCGAGCGAGGTCTCCGGCGACGCGGCGACCGGCCGCTTCGGGCCTCCCCTCCCCATGCACACGATCACCGGGTCGCGGTCGCGGAGCAGCCGGGCCAGGTGGCAGGCGAGTGCCGTCTTACCGGTGCGCTTGCCGGTCGCGATGACGGCGAGCTTGGGGCCGTCGAAGGCGACCGGCTCGTAGCGCGGCGGGTCGAGCCGCAGGCCGGGCGCCGAGTAGCGCAGTCCCAGGTGGAGCGCAAGGGCGGCGAGCCGCAGCTTGGCGCGCGGCGGGAGGACGGGCTCGTCGGCGAGGTCGACGACCGCGTCGGCGCGGGGCGCGAGCCGCCGCAGCGCCTCCTCCGGGTCCGTCTCCACCGGACGCCCGTAGTGCTTCTCCAGCGGCCCTGTCGCGAGCTTCTCTTCGCCTCCGCAGAAGACCACGCCCGCGAGATCGAGGCGGGCGAGCGCCTCCCGGACCGCGTCCGGGTGGTGTTCGCCGTCGATCAGTGCGATGACCGGGATCCGGGCATTCTGCCCAGGCGGCGTCAGCGCAGCGTGATCAGCGACACCTCCGGGACCGCGCCGAGACGCAGCCGCGGAGCCTGTCCGCGCTCCGCCCCGACGCCGCGGCTCACGTAGATCCGGCGGCCGTCGAGCTCGTGGAGGCCGCCGGCGCCCACCCGTCGCGGGACGCTCGACGCGATCGCGAGCGGCCTACGACCGGGGGAGGCCCCCCGGGCCGACTTAAGGGGGCGTAAACGCAAAAGGGGTCCGTCACATTGCGGCGGCGATATCGCCGCAACGTGCCGAACCCCCGCGCGGAAGCGCCCTACCGGCGCCGCAGCACCCTGAAGCGGAGCCGCTCCGTGCGGGACGGGTTGCCCGCGGCGTCCGTGATCACGAGCCGGACCTGGTAGAGCCCCGGGCTGAGCCGCGGGCCCGCCACGCGGCCGTTCCAGACGATTTCGTTGCGCCCGGCGACGACCTCGCGGCGGATCACGCCGACCCGCTTCCACGCCCTGCAGCGCCGCTGGCGAAGCAGCCGGCGGTAGGCGGCCCGGCTGCTCGCGGAACGACGCAGCCTGCTCAGCCGCGCCCTGGTCTGCGGGACACACCGCCGCCGCCCGCGCTGCCGGACCTTGAGGCCCTTGACCCGCTTGTGGAATGACAGGACGGCCCGGCCCGCCTCGCTCGAATTGAACGAGAACCTGGTGCCGGCGCCCGAGACGAGCGTCGAGTCCCCTATGCCGAAGCCGCTGACCGACGGCGAGCCCGTCACATCCGCGCCGCCGCCGGGGCCCCCCGGCCCGGGGTTCCTGACGGTGATGATGACCGGAGTGCTGGTGGCCGTCGCGCCAGCGTTGTCGGTCGCGCGCGCGGTGATCATGTAGCTGCCGACGGCGCCAACCTCCCAGCGCGAGGTGTAGGGCGGGGTCGTGTCCTCGCCCAGCTTGGTCGCGCCGCTGAAGAACTCGACCCTGGCGACGCTGCCGTCCGAGTCGGCGGCGTTGGCGGTGAGTGAGATCTTCGCCGGCGAGGTGAAGACGGCCCCGTTCGGCGGCGACGTCAGCGACACGGTCGGCGGTTGGTTCGGCGGGGGTGGCGGGCGTGGCGGGGCCGCGGAGTCGAGGTTGACCATTCTCGCCACCGACGGGACGCCGGCCGAGTCGACGACGAAGAGCATGTAGACGCCCGGGATCGCGGTGTGCACGTTCGCGGGGACGTTCGCCGTCAGCGTGCCGTTGCCCGCGGTGAAGCCGAGCGGCACGTAGCGCTGCTCCATCTCGACCGAATGCGTCTGAGATCCCAAGCGGAGCAGCCCGACCTTCTGGATCGAGGCCGCGTTCGCCGTGGCGACCTCGAACGAGGTGCCGTGGGTGACCGTGGCAGGCGCGCTCGTAATCTCCGGACGCGGAGCGAGCTCGCCCGAGCCGTCCTTCTTGAACAGGTAGGGCGGCGTGAAGACCTCGGCGTTCTTGGCCAGATAGCCGACCTGGTCGCAGGTGCCGCAGATGCCGCCGCCCGAGGACAGCACGCGGCCATCTGGAAGCAGCAGCGCGGTCGAGTGATACTGGCGGGTCACCGCCTGTGGCGCGAGAGTGGTCCACTGACCGGTCGCGGGGTCCCACCGCTCCGCGTTGTAGACACCGCCCTCCATGTCGACGAGGGCGGCCCCCGTCGAGTTGCCGCCCGTCGCCAGGACGCTGCCGTCGGCGAGCAGCGTCAGATTGTGCTGGCGACGGCCGAAGGCCATGCGGGAGGTGGCCGACACCTGCGGCGTCGCGCCGTTGGTGTCGATCACCCGTGCGTCGCTCGACGAGCCGCCGCCGCCGGCCACGATTGTCTTGCCGAGGTCATAGACGGCGCGGCTGCCGTAGCTGCGGTTGATCGCGTCGCGCTGGCCGAAGCTCTGCCACGAGCCGCCGCCCGCCGGGTCGAGCTTGCGCATCGTCTGATCGGGACCGGAGTAGAAGACGCGACCGTCGGGCGCCACGTCCAGCCACGGATAGAGCGGCAGGTCCAGCGAAGCCGTGCTCAGTGCCCGCAGGCTGCCATCGGTCTTGCGCACCTCGGGGACGTTGGGCCCGCCCTCCGTGATCAGCATCTCGCCATTGGCAAGCGGGGTGACCGACGGATACCACCGGCCGGCGGCCATGTTGGGCCCGAGGCTCCAGTCGTTGTTCGCCGGATTGAAGAGATGCGTCTGGACGATCCCATTCAGCTGCGCATCCCTGTTGCCGCCGGCGAGGAACAGCGACCCGTCGACGAGGTGGGCGAAGCCGGCGCAGAAGACGTTGTAGCCCGTGTCCACGTCAACCGGCGTGTGCGTGCCGGTATACGGGTCGTACACGGTGGCTCGTGTGAAGTCGTGCACCGGGAAGGTCTCGGTGGCGGCGTCCCCAACCGAGTCCCAGACCAGCACCTTGCCGTTCGGAAGCAGGGCCACATGGATGCCAACGAGGGGCCAGTCGACGACCGGGCCCCACCGCCCGACCTGCCCGGGATCGGCCGCGACCGCGGCGGCGTTGGCCCGCGACTCGGCGGCGGAACGCAGGCGCGTCTCCCGGTTCAGCCGCCACTCGGTCGCCGCGTCGTGGACGACGTGATCCTCGGCTCGATGGCCGGCCGGGGTATCGACGGGGTGCGCCGGCGCGACCGCCGGAGCACTGAGCGCAAGCGCGAGCGCCAGGGCGACCGCGGCGCGCAAGCCGAGTAGTGGCGAGTCCGACATCCAGTACAACAACGGATCAGGCACCGGGAAACCCTCAAAATCGGCCTACGACGGCTGCGGGCCCGGATCGCTCCAGCCCGCAACAGTTGCTCATCAACGCGTATCCCGCTACGCGCAGAACCCCGGCGTTCCAAGCCGTTGAACCCTTCGAAGGTCCTTCGTCGACTCGAAGTCTCCGCTCGCGAAGGCGTCGCTCACCAGATCGATGACCTCCTGTCGGTGAAGACATCTCCCACCGTCTGGCCCGTCGTGTAGCCCTCCCAACGCCAGGCGGCATGGCCTGTGCCGTCGCTTCCGAGGCCAGGTCCCAGCCCTGCCCTGGTCGGACTGGTGAACGGCGTTGCGCCCAGCGCGGAAACGGCAGGCACCAGCGGGATGTCAGCCGTGGGCGGTCTCGCCCAGCAGCGACTGGTCCTTCTCGTACTCGTACGTCCGCGGGTCGAACGACAGGATGGCGTCCTGCTCGTGGAACGGGTACTTCCGGAACACCATGACCCGCTCGGGGCTCGCCTCGATCACGTTGTAACACGGCTTCGTCTTGCCGCGCAGCCGCGTGGTCGACACCGTTCCGGCGTTCACCACGAACAGGTTCTCGAGCCGCCACGCGTAAGGCACGTGCTTGTGCCCCGACAGCACCAGGTGCGCGTCGGCGCGCTGCAGGCACTCGAGCGTGTCCCCTGCGTCGTGCACCACGTTCCGCTCCCGCCCCGTCCCCGGCACCGGCAGCAGGTGGTGGTGCAGCACGAAGATCCGCAGGAACGCCTCGCTCTCCCCGAAGCGCTCCTCGATCCACTCATACCGGCCCCGCCCGATGACGCCGTGGTCCAGGTCCGGCTCGGTCGAGTCGACCGCGACGATCGACACCCCATCCAGGTGCAGCACCGACTTGCGCTCGCCGAACAGCTCCTCGAAGTGCACATAGCCCACGTTGCGCGAGTCGTGGTTGCCGGGAATGACGAGCATCCGCTCGCACGCGATCCGGTCGAGGTAGTCGCGCGCCGACTGGTACTCCGCGCGCAGCCCGTCCCCGGTCAGGTCGCCGGACACGATCACCACGTCCGGCTCGAGCTCGTTGATCTCGACCAGCGCACGGTCGAGCAGGCTCGGAACGAAGTGCGGCGAGCCGCAGTGCAGGTCGGACAGCTGCGCGATCGTGAACGTCGCTCCGTTCTGTGAGGGCCAGCCCGCCCCGTCCGGCACCGCGCTCACACCGCCTCCCGGCGCACGTCGTCGGCTAGCGAGAGGCCGGCGTGGGGAGCATCGTCGTCGAGCGCCGCCCGCACGGCCAGGTAGTCGCGCACGCCCGCCACGTCGTGCACGCGCAGGATGCCGGCGCCGCCCGCCACCGCGTGGTCGATCGCGGCCAGCGTGCCGGCGTCGCGCGCGGCCGGCGACCGGCCCGTCAGCGCCCCGATGAAGTCCTTGCGTGACACCGCCACGAGCAGCGGCCCGCCCAGCACGGCCAGCTCGGGGAGCCGGTGCAGCACCTCGATCGACTCGGCCGGGGTCTTCCCCAGGTCGATGCCCGGATCGAAGACGAGCCGGGAGCGGTCCACGCCGTGCGCCTCGGCTTCGGCAGCCCGCTCCCCGAGCAGCTCGATCACATCGGACACCACGTCCTCGTACTCCGGGAACCCCTTGACCTTCGGGGGCACTCGGGTGTGCGTGACGACAAGCGAGGCGCCCGCCTCCGCACAGGCGTCGGCCACGCCGGGGTCGCTCAGCGCGCTCACGTCGTTGATCATCGTGGCCCCGGCGGTCAAAGCCGCGCGCGCGACCGGCGCGCGCCAGGTGTCGACGGACACGGTCAACCCGTCGCGCGCCAGCCGCTCCACCAGCGGCACCACGCGCTCGATCTCCTCCTCGACCGGCACGGGCTCGCGATCGGTGCGGCCCGACTCGCCGCCGACGTCGACGATCGAAGCGCCGGCGTCCACGAGCTCGTGGGCCCGCGCTACGAGCGAGAGGAGCGGCTTGGCGCCCTGCCGGTCGGAGAACGAGTCCGGCGTCGCGTTGACGATCCCCATCAGGCGCATCACGCCGCCTCCTCGGGGGCGGCACCGGCGCGCAGCGGGGCCTCCTCGCGGCGCTCGGTCGCGGCCGGCTCCGGCCCGGCGGGCACGAGCCCCTCGAGGCCGGCCACCTCGACCCAGTCGCTCAGCTCGCGCTCCACGCGCGCCTGGTCCCAGCCCAGCTCGCCGCCCATCGCGCGCGCGGCGAGCAAGGCGCCCTCGGAGCCCGGCGCGGCGAGGCGCCGGGCGTCGAGCAGCCCGAGCCGGGTACGGCGCAGCAGCGCGTCCGAGAGCGACCGTGCTTGCTCGTGGCCGGCGGCGAACGCCGCTTCGGCCGCGATGTCCGGCAGCTCCGGGCACAGGCGGCGGCTGAGCTGGGGCGCGGCCGCTGCCAGCCGCAGCACGTCGTGCGCGGCGTGCCCGTAGCGCGCGGCCAGGTGAGCGCGGGTGTCCGCCTCGACGCCGGGGACGATCGGCAGGTCGTCCGGGTTGGCAGGCAGGCCGATCGGGATCTCCTCGGTCCGGCAGGGCGCGTCGCGGCCCTCGCGCTCGACGATGCGGTCCACCGCCAGCTTCGCCATCCGCCGCCAGGTGGTGAGCTTGCCGCCGGTGATCGTGACCAGGCCGGAGCTCGTCTCGTAGAGCTCCGCCCGCCGTGAGATGTCGACCGACTTCTTCGGATCGGCGGTCGAGATCAGCGGCCGCACCCCGGCGTAGGCGGCGGTCAGGTCTCCAGGCGCGATCCTCGTGCCGAAGTAGCCGTTCACCGCCGCGAGCAGGTAGGCGACGTCCTCGTCCGACGCGGGCACGTGGTCGAGCGAGCCCTGGTAGTCGTTGTCCGTGGTGCCCACCAGCGTGCGACCGAGCCACGGCAGCACGAAGACCGTGCGGCTGTCCGCGGCCGGCGCGATCACGCCCGCGTCCACGGGCAGCAGCTCGCGCGGGACCGTCACGTGGGTGCCGCGGCTGGGCCGGATGCGCGGCATCTCCTCCTCGGTGTAGAGCTCGTCGGGACGGAGGCGATCGGCCCACACACCGGTCGCGTTGATGACGCTCGTGGCGGCCACCTCGAACTCGCCCCCGCCCTCGGCGTCCCGCACGAGCACGCCGGCGGCACGCCCGCCCCGCTCGACGAGGCCGGTGACCTCGCAGCGGTTGGCGAGCACGGCGCCGAAGCGCTCCGCCTCGCCCAGCACGCTGAGCACGAGGCGCACGTCGTCGGTCTGGCAGTCGTAGAAGAGGTAGGCGGCGGTCGGCTCGCGCCCGGCCAGCGCGGGCGCCATCTCCACTGTCTCCGGCCCGTCGACGATGCGGTGCCGCGCCGGGCTCCAGTCCTCCTCTTCGTCGCGGCCGCGGCGCCAGGCCATGACGTCGTACATGTTGAGTCCCACGCCGGTGAGGCGGTCTGGGCGCTTCCCCTCGAAGCTCGCAACGAGCAGCGGGAGCGGCTTGACCAGGTGCGGGGCGAGCTTGACGAGCAGCGAGCGCTCGAGCAGCGCCTCCCGCACGAGGCCGAGGTCGAAGTTCTGGAGGTAGCGCAGACCCCCGTGGATCAGCTTCGAGGAGCGGCTCGAGGTGCCCGCGGCATAGTCCGACTTCTCGAGCAGGGCAACGCTGTAGCCGCGCGAGGCGGCGTCGAGCGCCACCCCCACGCCCGTGATCCCGCCGCCCACCACGACCAGGTCGAAGGACTCGCGTTCGAGGGCGGCCAGCGCATCGGCCCGCGGGATCATGGGACCTGAGGTTACGTAGTCGCCAGGGCCTCGCGTGTCGCTGCTGTGACCCGCACGGACGCGTCGCCGCCGTCGATCGTGACCGTGAGCAGGGCCTTTCCGGCCTGCGCCGCCAGGCTGCGGGCGTCAGCCAAGACGTCCTCGACCGTAGCCGCCGGCACGCCGCAGGCCTCGAGGAAGCGGCCGGGGGCCGGCGCGCCCATCGCGTCCCGGGCGAGCACGAGCTCCTCGACGCGCGGGCCGGCGGCGCTCGGACCGTCCACCGCGCGGACCAGGCAGGCGGTCATGTCGTCGGCGGCCACGTCGGCGGAGTCGAGGACGCGGTCGAGCAGCGCCTCGGCGGAGTCGAGCGGCCGGAAGCCCGCGACCACTCTCTCGAGCCACTCGCGGCCGAGGAGCCGGTCTCCGGAGCGAGCCTCGAGCAACCCGTCGGTCACGAAGCACGCCGACGAGCCGCGCGGGAGCGGCACGGTCGTCTGGCGTATCCCCGTGGGCAGTCCCACGCCGATCGGCGGCGATGACGCCACGAGCACCGGCTCGTGCGCGCCCGGGCCCACGAGGACCGGCGGCGGATGGCCGGCATGGGCGTAGGTCAGCATTCCAGAGGCGGAGTCGTGGACCGCCACCACGGCGGTCGTGAACCTGCCCGACGGGTCGATCCCGGCCGCGCGGCCGGCGGACTCCAGCGCGGCCCGCGGCGAGAGGCCGGCCTGGAGGTGGCCGCGCAGGGCGGGCCGGAGCGCGCTCGTGCTCTCGAGCGCCTCGCGCCCATGGCCGGACACGTCGCCCACGAACAGCCCCACGCGGCCGTCGGACAGCTCGAAGACGTCGTAGAAGTCGCCGCCCGCGGCCGGCCCCGCAGCGGGCCGGTAGGCCACGGAGACCGCGAGGTCGCCCATGCGCTCCGGCACGCGCGGCAGCAGCACGCGCTCCAGCAGGCCCATGTCGCGCAGGAGCCGCTCGCGTTCGCGACGGAGGGCCGCCGTACGGCGGCGCTCCACGAAAGCTCGTCCGAAGGAGATGAGGCACAGCAGCGTGAGGAGGCCCAGGGAGGCCCAGACGGCGCCGGGCACGACCTCGACGATTTCCGTCACGGTCCGGACGACGGACCCACCGTCGTCGTCCGGCGGGGGCGCCGCGGCACTCGCGGCGGGGCGCTGCCGTGCCGAGCCGGCGTTGGCGCTGCGGTCGGAGCCGTCTCCGCGCGAGCGCTCCTG
>JBKGUS010000355.1:0-2526 GCA_046462295.1 Thermoleophilaceae bacterium
CAGCACCACCGGGAGGCTGCGCAGCCGAAGCGGCACGATCGCGAACCAGGCGATCGTCCCGATCGCCGCCGCGGCCAGGGCGCCGCGTGATTGGGTGAGCAGGATGGCGAGGATCGCGGCGCCCACCGCGGGGTAGGCAGCGACCCGGCCGGCGACGCTGCCGCCCCGGCGAGAGCCGAGCCAGAGCAGGCCGGGAATCGCGAGTGCCGCGGTGCTGCCGACCGCATTCCAATACTCGAAAGGCTGACCGATGCGGTTGGAGAACTCGTTCTCGCCGATGGTGCCCGGCCAGACGCGGGCTGCCAGGGCGTACGCCGTCGCCGCGATTGCGGCGAGCACGATGCCCTTGATCGCTATGTGAGCGCCGCGCGGAGCGAGCCGAGCGCCGGCTAGGCCTGCCGCGAAGACGACCAGGTAGGCGAACGTGCGGCCCACCTCTATGTAGGCGAGCTCAGGCACGATCGCCCAGATCACGGAGAGCGCGGTAAAGGCGGCGAGCGCGGCGAACAGGAGCAAGGAGAACGTGCCATGCAGCCGGCCAGGCCGGCCCCAGACGATGGCGGCAGCCACCACCGCCCCGCCGAGCAGCACCACCAGAACCTCGACCACGGTCGTACGGGCGAGCTGGGTGCCGCCTGCGGCGCCGAAGGCGATCCCCGCCAGCGCGCCACCGAGCAGCGCTGCAGCGAGCAATTCCGGGCGCACCCGGCCGAGCCGGGTGCGCGGGGCTAGCGGAGTTGGCTCAGCGTCGGAGGAATCGGGGGAGCGAAACACGCGGCGTCGGGATCTTGGACAGGAGCGGGATGCGCGCCAGCGCGGGGATGCGCTCGCGCATGGCGACGAGTCCACCGATCAGGGCCACGAGGGCGAGCGCGATGAGCGCCACGAGCAACGGCACAGGAAGATCGTTACTGGCGCTGGCCAGGTCGAAGAGGCCGTTCGACCCGGGCTCCACCTTCTCACCACCGACTTTGACACTGGGGGGACTCTTCTCCGGATCGGCCGTGATGGCCGCCAGGTCCTCGTTGTCCTTGGCGCGAGCGACATGCTCTTCGGGCGGCAGCGCGGTGTCGTCGGTGCCCCCAGTCGGGCGGCTCCCGCCCCTGTCCGACCCGCCGGTGATCGCGCCGGACAGGATCTCCCGGCAGTTGCTGTACTCATCTAGGTCCGTGGGGAGGTTGTCGAGCGCCTTCCGAAGCTGGTCATTCGTGTACGACTGGTCGAGGACCCCGTTGTCGTTGCAGTCGGCGATTGGGTTCGGGGCCGCCATTGCGCTGCCGGGCAGCGCCACCAGGGCGAGCACGGCGAGGACAAGCAGTCTTGTTGCGGCTCGGATCACGTTGGCGGTTTCCCTCCTACGGGGGCGGGAGATCGGAAGAGGTGACGAGCAGCCCACCGCCGGCCGACAGCACCCCAGACCGCGCCGGGCAGGCTAGCAGCAGGATTGGCGCCGTTAGTGGACGGTCCCAGGCGCAGGTTGTCACCGGTTCGGGGCATCGCTAAACGCTTGCGACCCGACCCGTCAGGCAAAGTTGCGGTGTGCCGGTGCGCTGCGCCATCGTCCCGCCGGTCCCGGTGCCGTACCGGGAACCGCTGTTCACCCGCTTGGCGGAGCGCGCGCGTATCACCCCTCGGGTGATCTACCTGGCCGGCGCGCAGCCGGGGTGGGACGTGGGGTCCGATTGGTTCACGTTTTGCGGTGCCTACGAGGCCGAGGTCTTGCGTTCGTGGCAGAGACGGCGACCAGGGCGGACACCGGTGATGCTGGCGCGCGGGCTGGGCGGTCCGCTGCGGCGCTTCGGGCCCGATGTCGTGGTGAGCTCGGAGTACGGGCCTGCGACGTGGCGGGCGATGGCGTGGTGCCGGCGCTTCGGGCGCCGCCTGGTGGTGATGACGGAGCTGACGCCGTGGAGCGACGCGATGCTGTCGCCGCTGCAACTTCGCGTGCACCGGCTGCTGGCGCCGCGGGTGGACGGGTTCGTGGTGTTCAGCTCGCAGGGGGTGGAGCGGCTGCGGCGGATGGGGGTGGATCCGGGGCGGATCGAGGTGAGCGTGCAGAGCGCGGATCTGGAGGCGTTCCGGGAGGTGGCGACCGAGCGGCATACGTCCGCCGGGCCGGTGCGAGTCCTGTGCGTCGGGCGTTTGGTGCCGGACAAGAACATTTCACTGTTGGTCGAAGCGTTCGCGGACTGCGGGTTCGCGGACGGGGAGGCCGAGCTGGAGCTGTGCGGTACCGGGCCGCTCGAGGGGGAGCTGCGTGCGCTGGCGGCTCGGTTGGGGGTGGCCGTGCGGTTCCGGGGGTTCGTGCGGGCGCAGGACCTGCCGGCGGTGTACAAGTCGGCGGACGTCTTGGCGCTAGTGAGCACGTACGAGCCGTTCGGAGTGACCGTGCGGGAGGCGGCCGCCGCCGGGCTGCCGGTCATCTGCTCGGAGCGGGCGGGGGCCGCGGGGGACGTGGCGATGGAGGGGGAGAACGCGGTGGTGGTGGACCCCTCCGACCTTTCGGCGATCACGGAAGCGTTACGT
>JBKGUS010000356.1:0-2951 GCA_046462295.1 Thermoleophilaceae bacterium
GGACCTCCCGGCGGCCCGTCCTGAGGTGATTGAGATCGCCGGTTTGTTCGGGAGCGCGAACGCCGATGTCGCCGTGGGGCGGGACGCTGGGGCCGAGTTCCTGCGCCAACACGCGGCACGCGCGACGTGCCTGCATTTAGCTTGCCATGCCCGCGGCGGTCTTTTCGACGGCAGCGAGGCCGCCATCCGCCTGGCGTCCGGCATCGTGCCGGCGACCGAACTGACTGCCCTCGCTCAACTCGACGCCCGCCTTGTGGTCGCGTCCGCCTGCGAGAGCGCTCTCTCGGAGGTCTCCGGCCTTCCCGACGAAGTCGTATCGATCGCCACAGCCATGCTCGCCTCTGGCAGCGCGTGCGCTATCGCGAGCCTATGGCCCGTAGACGATCTCGCCACAGCCCTGCTTATGACGCGCCTCTACCACGAGATGCTCGGCAGTGAGCTCCGGCCTCCCGAGGCGCTGCGGCGAGCGAAGCTGTGGCTCCGTGATCTCAGCGAGGAGGATGAACAGCGTTTCCTCGACCGCCACCCCGCCCTCGGCCAGGAGTTCGACCGCCGGGCACGGTCCGCTCGTGGCGCACCGGGCCGGCGCGCCGAGGGTGCACGTGATCCTCGGGGCATGACTCCGTACGCCCACCCGGATTACTGGGCCCCGTTCGTCGCCGTCGGTGTGTAACCCGGAGGCGCGTGTCCCAAATCGGATACCGGGGCAGTTGGTGGCTGCTAGGTGGGCGGCTGTCGCTTGGCGCGCGAAGCGGCAGCAACTTTTGAGATCGCAAAATGCGATCTCAAAGTGTCCGGCCGCGGTGGAACGATGACGACATGGCGGAGGGATCCGGGGAGCAGGGCCTGGAGCTCATTCCACTGCCGGCGATCCAGAAGCGCATCCTCGTGGTCCGCGAACGTCACGTCATGCTCGACGAGGATCTCGCCGAGCTATACGGGGTGGAAACCCGTCGGCTCGTAGAGCAGGTGAAACGCAACATCGAGCGATTCCCGGCCGACTTCATGTTCCAACTCAGCAAGGAGGAGGCGGCGGTCTTGAGATCGCAATCTGCGACCTCAGGGCATCGAGGTGGGCGACGGTACGCGCCTTACGTGTTACGGAGCAAGGCGTGGCCATGCTGTCAGGTGTGCTTCGTAGCCAAACGGCGGTGACGGCGAACATCGCCATCATGCGGGCGTTCGTCGAGCTTCGCCGCGCGGCCACGTCCTACGCGGCGATTGAGCGACGGCTCACGGACCTCGAGCGCGAGGCAAGTGAGCGGCTGGGGAAGCACGACGAGCAACTGCAAGACATCTTCAAAGCGCTACGACAATTGATCTCGCCGCCCCCGCGCCCGAAGCGACGCGTAGGCTTCGGACCGCCAGAGGAGGAGCAATCGTAGGTGTGGCCTCACGCACCCTGTTGAGGCTTTCGGTCTCGCGCAAAGCCAGTACTCCAGCGGCGATGGCTCCTGAACATGGAAGCCGGAGCGCGGATCCGACGGGTTCAGGCGGACTGCATGTCGGGCTCCGTCTCAGCTCGGGTCGGCCGCGCGAGCCGACTGGTCGCGGTCGGTCGTGGCGGCCCAGCTGCCGAGGAGCTTGAGCGCCTCTTCGGAGCGCGAGCCGGGTTCGGCAGCGTAAGTGAAGAGCGTGAGCCCCTGGTCGGCGGCGATGTCCAGGCGGTTGAAGCTCAGGCTGAGCTCGCCGACGTCGGGATGGTGGAGCTTCTTGGTGGCCGTGGAGTGAAAGCGCACGTTGTGTGCGGCCCAGTGGGTGCGGAACGCCTCGCTCTGGGTCGCGAGCTCGCCGACGAGGTCTGAGAGGTCGCGGTCGTGCGGGTCGCGGCCCGCGGCCGAGCGCAGGATCGCGGCGGTCTCGCGGGCGGCGCGGTCCCAGTCGGCGTAGAACGTCTCGGCGCGCGGAACGAGGAAGACGAACCGGGCGTTGTTGGGCGGCCGCGTGCGTCCGGCGTACAGCTCGGAGAAGAGCGCGCGTCCGAGCGCATTGGTGGCCAGGATGTCGAGGCGCTCGTTGCTGACGTACGCGGCGGCCCCGGTGATCGCGTCGAGGGTCCACTGGATCTCCGGCCGGATGCGTTGCTTCGCTTGGCGCCGGCGCGGCCGTGCTGTGGCGGGATGGGCGGTGCGGGCGAGATCGAAGAGGTGGGCGCGTTCGGCGTCATCGAGCTGGAGCGCCTGGGCCAGCGCTTCCAGCACGCTTTCAGAGGCGCCGCCGATGTCTCCGCGTTCGAGGCGCGTGTAGTACGGGACGCTCAGGCCGGCCAGGACGGCGACCTCCTCACGGCGCAATCCCGGAACGCGGCGACTGCCGTACGACGTCAACCCCGCCTGCTCGGGCGTGATCCGGGCGCGGCGGGAGGTGAGGAACTCGCGGATTTGCTCCTTCGTTTCCACGACACAGAGCGTAGACCTGGCTCGCCGCGCCTGGGGGACCCTGCCAGTACCCCTCTCAACAGGGACTCTCACTCGGCCGGATTCGGTGGTTCTCTTCGAGCAGTGACCGACAAGGAGAGCGACATGACTGACAAGAAGACCTGGTTCATCACGGGCGCCGGCCGTGGCATGGGCGTCGCGTTCGCCAAGGCTGCGCTTGCGGCGGGCCACAACGTCGTGGCCACCGGCCGCCACCCCGACGCCGTCGCCGAGGCCTTCGGCGAGGCCGACGACCTGCTCGTCGTCAAGCTCGACGTGACCAGCACGCGGGACGCCGAGGCGGCGGCCGCGGCGGCCGTGGAGCGCTTCGGCGGTATCGACGTGCTTGTCAACAACGCGGCCAGCTTCGAGGCGGGCTTCTTCGAGGAGCTGACGCCCGAGCAGATCGAGCGCCAGTTCGCGGTGAGCGTCATCGGCCCGATGAACGTCACCCGTGCCGTGCTGCCGGTTATGCGCCGTCAGGGCTCCGGGCACGTCATCAGCATCTCGTCGGT
The DNA here is from genome assembly GCA_046462295.1 of Thermoleophilaceae bacterium. Classification (GTDB taxonomy): domain Bacteria; phylum Actinomycetota; class Thermoleophilia; order Solirubrobacterales; family Thermoleophilaceae; genus JACVRW01. The sequence goes on from JBKGUS010000356.1 coordinate 2,933, forward strand.
GGCCGGCCTGGCCGGCTCG
>JBKGUS010000357.1:0-16579 GCA_046462295.1 Thermoleophilaceae bacterium
CGTGAACACCCCCGCCGGCGACATCCGCGGCGTGCGCGCCTGCCGGCTCGGCAAGCGGATCTACCACGACCGCATGGAGCTGACGGACGAGGAGGACGGGCGCCGTCGCTACCGCATCTACGGCGACTCGCCGAGCTACCACGACGAGGAGGGCACGGACTTCGCGGCGATCGCGGAGAGCTGCATCGCCGTCACGCCCCTGCACTTCGATCTGACGGACGAGGCCGGCATCGAGCAGCTCGGGAGCTTCGACCTGGACGCGCTGCTGCGCCCGGCCGCTCGCGAAGTATGAGCGCGACCGAGCGGGCCAGCGCGACCGAGCGGGCCGCGGAGCTGCGGAAGCAGCTCGAGTACCACAACCACCGCTACTACGTGCTCGACGACCCCGAGATCTCGGACGCGGACTACGACGCGCTGCTGAACGAGCTGCGCGACATCGAGGACGAGCACCCCGAGCTGCGCACCCCCGACTCGCCGACCCAGCGCGTAGGTGCCGAGCCGCTCGACAAGTTCGACCAGGTCCGTCACCTGCAGCCGATGCTGTCGCTGGCGAACGCCCGCAACGAGGAGGAGCTGGCCGCCTGGGTGCTCCGCTCCGAGCGCTACCTGGCGCGCCAAGGCGTCGAGATGGGCGACGTCCACTTCGTGACCGAGCCCAAGATCGACGGCCTGGCGATCTCGCTGGTGTACGAGGACGGCGTGCTGGTTCGCGGAGCCACGCGCGGCAACGGGGAGATCGGCGAGGACGTGACCCAGAACCTGCGCACGATCGGCGCCATCCCGTTGAGGGTCGAGGACGCCCCGCCGCTGCTCGAGGTGCGCGGCGAGGCCTACATGCCGCTGGCCGCCTTCGCCAAGCTGAACGAGGAGCGAGCGGCAGCCGGCGAGCCGACGTACGCGAACCCGCGCAACACCGCCGCGGGGTCGATCCGCCAGCTCGATCCTCAGCTCACCGCGTCCCGGCCGCTCTCGATCTGGTGCTACAGCGTGGGCGCGCTCGAGGGACTGTCGTTCGAGACGCATTCGGAGTCGCTCGAGTGGCTCCGGTCGCACGGCTTCAGGGTGAGCCGCGACGTCGGGGTGCACGACACGGTCGACGAGGTCGTCGCCGCCTGCCGGGCCTGGGAGGATCGCCGCGACCGACTCGACTTCGAGATCGACGGCGTGGTCGTGAAGGTGGACGACCTCGACCTGCAGCGCCAGCTCGGCGTGGTCGGGCGCGAGCCGCGCGGCGCGATCGCGTGGAAGTTCGCCCCCACGACGGCGACGACCATGCTGAAGAGCGTTGCCTGGAACGTCGGCCGGACCGGGCACATGGTGCCGTTCGCGCAGCTCGAGCCCGTGCAGGTGTCGGGCGTGACCGTCAAGCTGGCGACGCTCCACAACGAGGAGGACCTGCGTCGCAAGGACGTGCGCGACGGCGACGAGGTCATCGTGATGCGGGCCGGCGACGTGATCCCGCAGGTCGTGTCGCCGACGGCCAAGGCGCAGAAGGCGACGGACCGCAGCGAGCCGCCGTCACCGCCGGAGCGCTGTCCCGCCTGCGGCACGCCGACCATCAAGCCCCAGGAGGGCGTCTGGACGATCTGCCCGAACCGCACGGGCTGTCCGGGGCAGGTGTTCCAGGCCGTCAAGCACTTCGTGGGCGCGATGGACATCGAGGGGCTCGGCGAGGAGAACGCGCGCCGCTTCCTGGACCTGAAGCTGATCGAGAACGTGGCCGACATCTACGAGCTGACCCCCGAACGGCTGACGGAGCTCGACGGCTTCGGGGAGATCTCGGCACGGAAGCTCGTGGACGCGATCGAGGACTCGAAGAAGCAGCCCTTCCACCTCGTGCTGTACGCCCTCGGAATCCCCGGCATCGGCTTCGTGAACGCGCGCAACCTGGCGCGCCAATTGCGCTCCGTGGACAGGCTGCTCGAGGCGTCCGAGGAGGAGCTGACCGAGGTCGAGGGGATGGGCCCGATCATGGCCAAGACCGTGCACGAGACGCTGGCGGAGGAGCGCACCCGCGAGCTGATCGGACGGCTGCGCGGCTACGGGCTGCAGATGGAGGAGGAGGGCCCGGCGCCGCCGGCCCAGGGGCCGCTCGTCGGGAAGACGGTGGTGCTCACCGGCACGATGCCCAACCTGACCAGGCCGGAGGCCACTGCCCGGATCGAGGAGGCAGGCGGCAAGGTGACAGGCTCTGTGTCGAAGAAGACCGACTATCTGGTGGCCGGCGCGGACCCCGGTTCGAAATTGACGAAGGCGCAGGAGCTGGGCACCGAGGTGCTCGACGAGGAGGGGTTGCTCTCCCTGCTGGGCGGCTAACCCCGGGCTGCGATCACCCGGGCCATCCGGTCCTGCAGCACGCGGGCGCCGGACGTGTAGACCCCGTTCATCAGGATCGAGAAGGCGTACAGGTCGCCCGACCGGCCGGTGCAGTAGCCGGACAGCGCGCTGACGTTCGAAAGCGTCCCGGTCTTGCCGCGGCAACGGCCGCGCGCGGCGCCGCTCCGCATCCTGTCCCTCAGCGTGCCGTCGCGGCCGGCGACCGCCAGCGACGCGTACCAAGCGTCGAACAACTCCTCCTCCTGGACCATCGCGGTCAAAAGGCGCACCACGCGGTACGGCGATGCGCGGTTGCCGCGTGAGAGCCCCGACCCGTCGGCGATGCGCGCCCGGGCGCCGAGCCGCCGGGCGTACCCGGCGGCCAGCCGGGCGCCGGCCTTCGTGCTGCCGACCCCGCGCGCCTGCATGGCCAGGTTCTTCAGGAGTATCTCGCCGAAGAAGTTGTCGGACGGCTTGTTCATGAGCCGGACGAGCGTCTCCATCGGCGGCGACTCCACGCTCGCGAGCACCGGCGCCCCGGCCGGGGCCTCGGCGGCGCGCGGAGCCCGGCGCACACGGATGCCGCGCGCCTCGAGCGCCGCGTCGAGCCGCGCGGCGGCGAACAGCGGCGGACTGGCCTGGTAGCCGCCGCCGGCCTCGGTGGCGAGCCCGCGGTTGAAGGACAGCGCCGACAGCGGGCCGACCCAGATCGACACGCCGAAGGCGGAGTAGGGGCCGCCGCGCAGCGAGTCGTGCTGCGACTCGTCGCCGTAGACCCGCCCCGTCACCCGCTCCACGCCCGCCTGGTCCAGCAGCGCTGCCAGGTCCTCGACGGTTCCGCCGCCGCCGTAGGACCTGGTCGCGAAGCGGCGCGAGCCGAAGGTGGGGTCACCGCCGCCCTTCAGGTACAGGTCCCCGCGCCAGATGCCGTTCTCGTCGAGCTCGCCGTTGCCGAGGACCTCGGTCCCGAGCGTGCCCTCGGTGCCGAAGCGGGCCAGCGCCGCGGCCGCGGTGAAGAGCTTGGTGTTCGAGGCAAGCACCCGCGGCACGCCGGCGCGCCAGGCGAAGACCTGCTCACCGGTGGTCATGTTCGTCACATAGGCGCCGGAGTTGCTCCCCGCCTGGCGCATCTGGCTGGTCAGCGAGCGCTTCAGGTCCGCCTGGGCGGCCTGGACGGGCAGGAGTGCGCTCAACGCGAGCAGGGTGAGGAGGGCGCGCCGCATCGGAAGGTGGAACACGGTAACCGGCAGACCGGAGCGGTTGTGGAGTGTCATCCGCGATACTCGGGGCGGATGGGCGAGGTCGTAAAGCTTCAGAAGCCTTCCAAGAAGGCGACGGGGACCCAGGGGAAGCCGCGGCGGCGCCGCAGACGGCGCTCGAAGACCGCCCTCGTGCTCGGCGGCGGTGGCTTCACCGGCGGGGTCTACGAGATCGGGGCGCTCCGGGCGCTCGACCTGCTCGCCGTAAACCGGACCGTGAACCAGTTCGACGTGTACGTCGGCACGAGCGCCGGCGCCTTCGTGGCGGCCCTGACCGCCAACGGCGTTACCCCCGAGGAGATGATGCGGGTGGTCAACCAGCAGGTGCCGACGCCCTTCAGGGACGTCGACCGCGGCACGCTGATGCGGCCGAATGCGCTCGAGTTCGCCCAGAGCGCCGCCCTGCTGCCGCTCCGCCTGCTGGGGCTCACGCGGAACCTCCTGGGCCACGTCCGCTCCGCATCGCTGATCGACCTGGCCGTGGGGCTGGCGGAAGCGCTGCCCTCGGGGCTGTACGACGGCGGCGGCATGCAGCGCTACCTGGAGGCCGTGCTCTCGGACCCCGACCGGGTGAACGACTTCCGGCTGCTCGAGAACGAGCTCTACCTGCCGACCACCGACCTCGACACCTGCGAGCGGATCGTGCTCGGCGGGGAGGACTGGGACGACGTGCCGATCTCGCTCGCCGTGGCGGCCTCCACGGCGCTGCCGATGGTCTACAAGCCGGTCGAGATCAAGGGCCGGCACCTGGTGGACGGCGGCCTCCGCTCGACCACGAACGTGGACGTGGCGGTGGAGGCCGGCGCCGAGTTCGTGATCGTCGTGAACCCGCTGGTGCCCTACGTGAACGACTTCCAGAAAGTCATCCCGACGATGCTCGGGAGCCGCGTGCGGCGCGTGCGGGACATGGGCTTCCCGCAGATCGGCTACCAGGCCTTCAAGCTGCTCGCCCATCAGCGCCTGCACGAGGCGGTGAAGCAGTGGAGGGAGCGCTACCCGGGCGTCGACATCATCCTGATCGAGCCCGACGCGAACGACGAGCTGATGTTCGAGACGAACATCCTCAACTTCACGCGTCGCGTGGAGATCGCCCGGCACGGCTTCGAGTCGGTGACGCTGAAGCTGGCCTCGGAATACGACGAGATCAAGGCGATCGCGGCCAAGCACGGCATCGAGATCGAGGCGACGCGCGTGCGCAAGGTGGTGCGCAAGTTCGCCAAGGACCGCGAGAAGACGGCGGCCTGGCGGCGCATCCTCGAGCAGACGACGGCCGGCCTGCTGAGGCAGTCGGAGGAGGCCTAGCTACCTGCGCGCGGCGCCCAGGATGCGGGGCGTCACGGGGAGGTCGAGCGCCGACTGGCGGAAGTTGAAGCGGCGGCACCGCTCGATCGCGAAGCCGGCCTCCTCGATCGCCCGGCCGGTGTCGCGGTCGGGGTGGCAGCCGCCCGCCAGGCGCGGGGTCACGCGCCCGACGAGACGTTGGAAGCGCGCCAGCCGCGGCTGGCGCGCGAGGACGTGCTCGTAGAAGCGGAGCTCGCCGCCGGGCTTGACGATCCTTCGCAGCTCGGCCAGCGCCGTGGCCTGGTCTGGAACGGAGCAGAGCACCTGCGCTACAACGGCAGCATCGAAAGAGGCGTCCTCGAAGGGGAGCCGGTCCGCGAGGGCATCGACGATGCGGATGCTCGGCGGCCCCGTGACGGTCGCCGCCTGCTCCGCCTTGGCGCGCAGGTAGTCCTCGGGCTCGACGGCGACCACCTCGGCGACGGTCTCGGGATATAGGCGGAAGTTGGGCCCTGTGCCGGCACCGACCTCGATGACCCGGCCGCTCAGTCCCGCGAGCAGCTCGCGACGCAGATCGTCCTCCTCTCCGCCCTCCGCCCGCGCTGCGACGAACGACAAAAAGCGGGCAAAGATGGGATGGTCGACCTCGCCTGACATATTCCCCGAGCCTAGGGGTGGGTAGTTCTACGACCGCATACGTGTCCTGGAACTACCCACCCCCCATGAGCGCCACCCCTTCATTGCCCGTCGTTTACACGCCTGTAGCACCCACAACGTTCTCGTAGGCCCGCAGCACGCGCACCGTGGCCGCCTCGTTCAGCACCCCGATCCGCACGTGATCGTCAGCGCCCAAGGGGCCGCCCGGCGCCACCATCACGCCCTGGCGGCGCAGCGCCACGGCCAGCGCGTCTCCGCTCATTCCGGGCGCCTGCACCCAGACGAAGTTGGCCTGGGAGTCGGCGACGTCCGCGCCCAGTGCGCGCAGGCCCTCCGTGAGGCGCGTGCGCTCGCGGGCCACCGCGCCGCGGCGCCGCTCGATCTCCCGGTCGCCTGTTCGCAGCGCGTGCTCGAGGGCGGCCTGGGTCAGCGCGTTCACCCCCAGCACCGGCGCCACGGCCGCCAGCAGGCCGGCGTCGGATCCCACCGCGTAGCCCGCCCGCAGCCCCGACAGGCCGTAGATCTTCGAGAACGTTCGCACCACGAGTAGCCGTGGGAAGGCGTCCACCAGGCGCAGGCAGGCGTCCTCCTCCTCCACGTCCTGGAAGTGCACGAGCGCCTCGTCCAGCATCACGTGCACGTGGTCCGGTAGTCCGGAGAGGAGCGCGCCGAGGTCGTCTGAGCGGATGTAGGAGCCGGTCGGGTCGTTGGGGTTGCAGATCACGAGCACGCGGGTGCGCTCCCCGATCTCCCCCCTCCCCAGCGCATTCGCCGCGAACACCGGCCGCGCCCCGGCGTGAGCCGCAAGCAGCGGATACAGCGGGTACGACGGCCAGGGCATCAGCAGCTCCGACCCGGGCCCCAGCAGCGCGAAGGCCGCCGACTGCAGCAGCTCCGCGGCGCCGTTCCCCAGCGCGATCTGCTCGGGCTCCACGCCGTGGCGCTCGGCCAGCAGCCGCCGCACCCCGGCCGCATGACGGTCCGGGTAGCGGTTCACGAGCCCGCGGGCGCGCGCGATGGCCGCGTTCACGATCTCGGAGTGGGGCAGCTCGGGCCATTCGGTGCCGGACAGGTCAACGTCGGGCACCCGCTCGAGTGCCTTGCGCTTCTCGTCCTGGCGGCGCGCCCGGGGCTCGACGTTCAGCTTGGCCTCGTCGATGTCGTCGAACTGGCGGTAGTAGTCGCGGAACCCCATGGGCCCGCCCGCCTACTGCCCAGGCGCCAGGCTCGGCCCCGGGCCCTCGACGATCAGGAACCAGGCCATGAAAACGACCACGGCGACCGCGACGCTGGCGGCGAAGATGCGCTCGAGCGCGCCGCGCTCCTGGCGATGCCCGGCCGCGCGGCGGACCAGCTTCCAGGCGTGGTCGACGCGCTTGGCTGCCGCCATGGTGAGCATCAGCGACGCGAGGCAGCCGAGCATGATTGTGGCGATGCCGGCGGTGACGTACCCGGTCAGATAGTCGACCTGCGAGCCGACCCAGAGCCATCCAAGCGGCTGCGGGCCGAACAGCGACAGGCACAGCACCAGCTCGACCGCCAGCAGCGCGTGCGCCAGCAGGTTGTCGGCGGCGCGACGGCGCTCGGACGCCGGCTCGACGTCGTTGTAGCGCACGGGTGCCGTGCCGGGACGGCGCCCGATGAACAGCCCGCCCGTATCAGTTGGGTCGTTGCTGGCCAAGAGATCCTCGCTGCGCACTCGGCCGAGCCGAGTGCTTGCGCAATGCGCCAGACGTTAGCGGGACGTCTCGTAGATCCGGTCCACCACGCCCGCGAACTTCTCGTGCACGACGTTGCGCTTGACCTTCAGCGTGGGCGTCAGCTCGCCGGTCTCCTGGGACAGGTCGTGATCGAGGATCTCGAAGCGCTTGATCTGCTCCACCGGCCCGACGTGCGAGTTCACCTCGTCGACCGCCTTCTGCACCTCGGCGCGCACCTTCTCATCCTGCGCGAGCGCCGCGAGGTCGGCCTCCTCGATGCCCAGGTGCTGCGCGAGCGCCGGGGCCTCCTCTGGGTCGAGCGTGATCAGGGCCACCAGGTACGGGCGCCGGTCGCCCACCACCACTGCCTGCGAGATCCAGCGGTTCTGCTTCAGGCCGTTCTCGAGGTTCGCGGGCGTGATGTTCTTGCCGCCCGCCGTGATGATGATGTCCTTCTTGCGGCCGGTGATGTAGAGGAAGCCGTCCTCGTCGAGCCGGCCCAGGTCGCCCGTATGCAGCCAGCCGTCGTGCAGCGCGGCCTCGGTGGCCTCGTCGTTCTTGTAGTAGCCCTTGAAGATGTTCGGGCCCTTGATCAGCACCTCGCCGTCGTCGGCGATCTTGACCTCGACGCCGGGCTGCGCCTTGCCCACCGAGCCGAAGCGGAACTCGCCTACCTCGGGCCGGTTGACCGTCGCGCTGGTGGAGGTCTCGGTCATGCCGTAGCCCTCCATCACCGGCACGCCGCAGGCGAAGAAGAACTCGAGGATCTCGGGCGCGATCGGGGCGGCGCCCGTGATGCACTCGCGGATGTTCTTGCCGAACAGCCCGCGCACGTTCTTGAACAGCTTCTCCTCGGCCTGGTCGAAGCCCTGTTGCAGCGGCTCGGGAATCTCCTCGCCCGCCTCGCGCATCTTGCGCACCTTGACGCCGACCTCGACCGCCTTCCGCAGCTGCTCCTTGTCCTCGATGCTCGAGGTGGCGAGCGTGTAGATCTTCTCGAACATGCGCGGGACCGAGGGGAAGAAGCTCGGGCTCACCTGCGCGATGTCGGCGATGATCATCTTCGGGTCGCGTGACCAGTAGGCGACGGTCACGCCCAGCTCGAGCGACGCGAACTGGATCAGGATCGCAAAGGCGTGCGCGAGCGGGAGGAAGAGGTAGGAGCAGTCGCCGCTCTCGAGGACGCTCTGCTCGACGACCGCGTCGGTGATGGCGCGGTAGTTCGCGTGCGAGAGCAGGCAGCCCTTCGGCGGGCCGGTCGTGCCCGACGTGTAGATGTAGAGGCACATGTCGTCCGGCGTGACGGCCTCGTAGCGGGCCTTCCACTCGCCGGCGTCACGGCCGCGGCCGCGCTCGCGCAGCTGGTCGATCGTGAGCGCGTCGCCAAGCTCCGCGTCGCCCGGCTCCAAGACGATCACGTGCTGCAGCTCGGGGCAGTCGTCCTCGATCGCGCGGATCTTGGCGAGCTGCTCGCCGTCCTCCACGAACACCGCGCGCGAGTCGGAGTGGTGCAGGACGTACTGGCACTCCTCGGGCGAGTTCGTCTGGTAGATGGTGACGAGCGTCGCGCCGGCGGTCAGGATGCCGAAGCAGGCCTCGGTCCACTCGGGCCGGGTGTGGGCGAGGATCGAGATCTTGTCGCCCGGCTGGATGCCCAGGTCGACGAGCCCGAGCGCGACCTCCTTGACGGCTTGGCCCAGGTCGGCGAAGGAGACGTCCTTCCACTCGTCGCCCACCTTGAAGCGCTGAGCGGGCGCGTCGCCGTAGCGCTCGACCGCCAGCGGCAGCAGATCGGCGATCGTCTTCGATCCGGTGCCGGCCGCCTTGGCACCAGCCGTGACTGCTTCCATCGTCCGTCTCCCTCCGAGTCCGCGATCAAAGCCGCGGGCTAGCCCGCGGTGTGGGGATTCTAGAAGGAGTCGGAGGAGCTAAGCGCTTGCAAGCTCCTTCTTGTGAGCCGCTTCCTTGAGGCTGCTGAGGAACAAAGTCTTGTCGATCCTTCCCTGGAAGATCGGCACCCCGAGCTCCATGCACTTCGCGATGACTTCGCGGCGGTGCATCCCTGCCTCCCTACCGAGCTCCGTGGGCGTCAGGTGGATCGCCATGTACTACTCCTCCTCGTCCGAGTGTGCGCCTGTCTTGGAGGGTATCGGCTGCAGGGGCGGAAACAACCCGTTCTCCGCACCTTGCGTAGATCGCGCGTCTAGATCGGGTTCGGAATGTCCACGAACCTGTGCTCCACGCCGAATTTCTCGGCGACGAGGTCGCCCAGCCGGCGGATCCCGAAGGTCTCCGTGGCATAGTGGCCGCCCGAGATGTAGTGCACGCCGGCCTCCCTCGCCTCGGCCATCACGTGCTCGGCCGTCTCGCCTGTGAGGAACGCATCCACGCCGTGCGCGATCGCCACGTGGAAGCTGCCCTGCGCGCCGCCGGACACGACGCCGACGCTGTGCACCGTCTCCGGCCCCGCGTCCCACACGAACGGTTCCTGCCCGAACGCCTCGGTGCAGCGGCGGCGCAGCTCGGCGAACGGGATGCCCTCGACCGAGCGCCCGACGAAGCCGATCGGCCGGCCCTTGAACTCCGCGAGCGGCTCGCTCCGCTCGAGCCCGAGCAGCTCGCAGATCAGCGCGTTGTTCCCCACCTCCGGATGCGCGTCCAGTGGCAGGTGGTAGGCGGCCAGCGAGATGTCCGCGTCGAACAGGGTCTTCAGCCGCGCCTTCATGCCGGGCCCGATCGCGCGCGGGTGAAAGTCCCAGAACAGCCCGTGGTGGCACAGAACGAGCTCGGCGCCCGCCTCGGCCGCATGCTCGAAAAGCTCGCGCTGAGCGGACACGCCGGTGACGACCAGCGACACCACGTCGGCGCCCGGCACCTGGAGCCCGTTGGGCCCGTAGTCCGAGAACGAGGCGGTCTCCAGCAGCTCGTCGAGGTAGGCGACTATCTCGTCCCTGCTTGCCATTGGCCGGCCGAGAGGATTGCAAAACCCCTGTTCCTGGGTAGGTGATCGCTGCGGGAAGGATGCTTCCAGCCGGGTCGAGACACGGATGATCGCCACACGTGCCGAGAGCGCGGATCGCGAGCTGGTCGAAGCGGTCCGGGCCGGTGACGACTTCGCCTTCGAGGAGCTCTACCGCCGCTACCGGCCTCGCATCGCCGCGTTCGTGCGACGCAAGGTCGGCGACCCGGCGCGAGCCGAGGACATCGCCCAGGACGTCTTCTTTTCGGCCCTGCGCCGGCTGCGCGCCACCGACGCCGAGATCGACTTCAAGCCCTGGGTCTTCCAAATCGCCACCAACGCGGCGATCGACCACTGGCGGCGCACGAACCGTGCCGAGGAGGTCTCGGTGGACGGCGACGAGGGCATGCGCCAGTCCGACCGCGTCCGGCTGACCGGCGCCGCCGGGCCCGACTCGGTGCTTGTCGACAAGGAGCGCTTCGAGCACCTGCGCGGCGCCTTCGACGAGTTGTCCGACATGCACACCCGGATCCTCGTCATGCGCGAGCTCGAAGGGCTCTCGTACCGCGAGATCTCGGAGCGGCTCGACGTGTCGCGGGCGTCGGTCGAGAGCACGCTGTTCCGCGCCCGCCGGCGGCTCCAGAGCGAGTACGCCGACATATCGGAGGGGCGCCGCTGCGTCGCGATGCGCGGCGTGATCGCGCGCATCTCGGAGGGGGCGGGGGGCAAGCGCGAGGTGGGGCGCTTGGCGCGGCACGCGCGCCGCTGCCACGTCTGCCGGCGCCGCGCGCGCGAGCTCGGTGTGGACCCGCTGCCGCGCCTGTCCGGCCTGGCGGGCAAGGCGGCGGCCTTCCTGCCACTGCCGTTCGTGCTGCGCCGAGGCGGCGGTGGCCACGGGATCCTGTCCAACTTCTTGCCGGCCGGCGGCCAGATGAGCGCGGTCGTGGCCGAGCGCGCCGCGGCGCTCGTGGCGGCGGCTGCGATCGCCGGCGCCGGAGGAATGGCCATCGGAGGCGGCGAAGTCTTTGGTGGAGACCGCGGGCCGGAGCGAGCACCCGCGGTCGAGCAGCGCAAGACGGGTTCCGGCATGGAGGCGGGTACGGACCGCTCCCCGGCCACGCGCGGTCACCCGCGCCCGGGTGGCGTGGCCGGGGGGTTGGATCCTTGGCGCGGCGGACCGCGGTCCGGGCGGGCCGGCGACGGCGCGCGTCCGGGCACGGGCGCAGCCGGGGCGGGTGCTGAAGGCGCAGCGGGCGCTGCGGGCGGAGCGGGCGCCACCGACACGACCGGCCCGATCCGGGGCGTGCAGGCACCCGGCGCCGCCGGCGGCGACGTGCGGCTGCCCTCGGTTCCGGACGTGCCCTCCGGGGCCGGCGGCGACGGCCCGGACGCACCCACGGTCCAGGCTCCGAAGCTGCCCGATCCACCGACCCCGCCGACTGTCACGCCGCCGCGGGCGCCCGAGCCGCCGGCCGTCACACCACCCCCCACGCCGCGCGTCGAGTCCGCACCGGCTGTGCCGCTGGAGCCGCCCGTCGCACCCGAGCTGCCGCAGGTGGACACCGGCGGACAGCTCGACGCTGTGACGGGCATCGGCGGGGGGTAATCTGCGCGCCGATGGGCGCGACGCCGAGCCCCCGCACGGGGGACGATTCCTTCCTCGAGGGGCTGATGGACACGAGCCTCTACTCGATGGGGGCCTACTTCTCCGACCAGCACCCGGACCTCGTCGACGAGGTGATCGCCGAGAGCGAGGCGATCGAGAGCGCCGGCCTGCGCGCCTACGCCAACGAGCACGACATGCCGATCGAGTCCTGCTTCGAGACGCTGCTGACCGGCTTGGCGGTGCGCTACTACAACGCCGTGGCCGCTTAGCCGAGCTGGGGCGGTAGCCCGAAGCGCGGGAAGACCCCGGGGCTGCGGAAGGCCACCACGTCGGCGATCAACCGCCCGCGCAGCGTCAGCACGTCGAGCGCAATCGGCAGGTAGTAGCCGCTCTCCGCGTCCAGGCAGTAAGTGGCGAGCGCGGGCTGCCCGTTGGCCCAGGTGGGCACGTAGCGCAGTCTCGGGGGCGGGCCGCCCGGCATGAGCCAGGAATCCGAGATCGCCTCGCGGCCGCGACACCAGCCCGCGTACGGCGGCATCGAGAACTTCGCGTCCTCGCTGAGCAGGGCGACGATCGCGTCCACGTCGTCGCGCTCGAACGCACTGGTGAAGCGCTCCACGACATCGCGCACGGTGTCGTCGCCGAGTGCCCGCAACGTCGCCTGCTGGCTCGTGTCGGGGAGCCGCTCGTTCAGCGTGCGCCTGGCGCGCTGGAGGGCGCTGTTCACCGAGGTGGGCGTGGTGTCGAGCGCCTCTCCCACCTCCTTCGCGGAGAAGCCGAGCACGTCGCGCAGGATGAGCACCGCCCGCTGGCGGGCAGGCAGGTGCTGGAGCGCCGCGATGAACGCCAGCTCCACCGCCTCGCGCTGCTCATAGCGGGCGTCGGGCGACGCATAGCCGCCCTCGAGCCCGAGCTGCTCGTCCGGATACGGCTCTATCCAGACCGAGTCGTCGAGCGGGCCGCCGGGCTGGTGACCGGAAGCGCTCGGAGGCCCGTAGTCGATCGGCAGCACGCGCTTCGGCCGCCGCGCGATCGCGTCGAGGCAGGCGTTGGTGACGATCCGGTACAGCCACGAGCCCGGCGAGCTGCGGCCCTCGAAGCGCGGGAGCCCGCGCCAGGCGCGCAGCAGTGCGTCCTGTAGGGCGTCCTCGGCGTCGTGCAGCGAGCCCATCATGCGGTAGCAGTGCGCGTGGAGCTCGCGGCGATGCAGCTCGACGAGCTGGCGGAAGGCGTGCTCGTCGCCGCGGCGCGCGGCGTCGATCAGCTCCTGCTCCTGCATGACCGTGGACGTGGCGCCCATCCTCGCGAGGTTAGACCTGTGCAAGGGTCCAAAGTCATCGCTTCAAGAAGTCCCGAAGCCTCGACCTCCCTCCGCCTGCCCGAGCCGTGCCTGGTGGTGCTGGTGGGTGCGACGGCGGCCGGGAAGTCGCACTGGGCGGGGGAGTGGTTCCCCCCTGATCAGGTCGTGTCGTCCGACCGGCTCCGGGCCATGGTCGGCACCGGCGAGCGCGACCAGCGCGCGAGCCGCGACGCGTTCGAGCTGCTCGACCTCATCGTCGAGCGCCGGCTGCGGCGCGGGCTCGTCACCGTGATCGACACGACCGGCCTCGCGGCTGGCCGCCGCGCGGCCTGGCGCGGGCTCGCCGAGCGGCACGGCGTGCCGGCCTACGCGGTCGTGTTCGACCCGCCCGCGGCGGAGGTGCGCGAGCGAAACCGCGCGCGCGGCAGTCCCGTTCCGAGCAAGGTGGTGACCGGGCAGCTGCGCGAGAGCGCCGAGGTCTTCGTGCTGCTCGCGGACGAGGGCTTCGCCGGCGTGCACCGCGCCGCCCCGGTCGAGCTGGTGCCGCCGGCGTTCCTGACAGCCCTGGATGCCGCCGCGCGGCAGAAGGAGGATCCGATGACGCTCGAGTTCGGCCTGCAGGTGTCCCGCTTCGGGTTTCCCGATCACCCTGCTTCCACCGCCGAGGCGCTTGCGGAGGTCGCCGGCGCGGCGGAGGAGACCGGCTTCACGAGCCTGTGGGTGATGGACCACTTCCTCCAGATCCCGCAGATCGGACGGGAGTGGGAGGACATGCTCGAGGGCTACACGACGCTCGGCTACCTGGCCGGCGTGACGGAGCGCATCCGGCTCGGCACGCTCGTGACCGGCATCAGCTACCGCAACATCGCCCACCTCGGGAAGATCCTCGCGACGCTCGACGTGCTCTCCGGCGGGCGAGCGATGTGCGGGCTGGGCGCGGCCTGGTTCAAGCGCGAGCACAAGCTGTACGGCTGGGACTTCCCTCCGCTCGCGAAGCGCTTCGACCGGCTGGAGGACGCGCTCGAGCTGTTGCCGCTCCTGTGGGGGCCCGGCTCGCCGCGCTTCGAGGGGCGGACGGTCACGGTGAGCGAGGCCATCTGCTACCCGCGACCGCTCCAGGAGCGCATTCCGATCATGGTGGGCGGGTCGGGCGAGAAGCGGACCCTGCGGCTCGTGGCCCGGCACGCCGACGCCTGCAACCTGGTCGGAAACGTCGACAGGGTGCGGCACAAGCTCTCCGTGCTGCACGAGCACTGCGCGGCCGAGGAGCGCGACCCCGCGGAGATAGAAGTCACTCATCTGGCGCCGGCGCGCGTGGTGGCGTCGGCCGGCGCGCGAGAGGGCCAGGGCGCCGCGACGGTCGAGGAGCACGTGGGCCGCTACCGCGAGCTGGCGGAGGCCGGCGTCCAGACGGCGATCGTGGGCCTGTCGGACGCGGAGGGGGCCGAGTCGGTGCGGCGATTCGGCGAGGTCATCGCGGCGTTTCGCGCGCAGGCGCCGACCTGACCCCGCACGTGCGAAGGGCCCCCCGGATGGGAGGCCCTTCGCGTGCCCGGAGGGCCGGGGAGTGCTAGTCCGTGCGGAAGCCCGGACCCCTGGTGCCTTCCTCCGGACCGCCGTCGTAACGGGTGTCGGGGGCCACCCGTGACGTGAGCGGGCCGCGGCTGCCTTCCTCGGGGCCGCCGTCGTAACGGGTGCCGGGGGCCACCGGCGACGTGGTCGCGCCGCGCGTGCCTTCCTCGGGGCCGCCGTCATAGCGGGTGCCGGGGAGGCCGGTGGACGGATTGACGTAGACGTCCGCGGCCGACCCGGACCGCGCGATCCCGCGGGAGCCCTCCTCGGGACCGCCGTCATAGCGGGTGCCGGGGGCGACCGGCGCGGGGCTGGGGATGTCCGTCGAGCCGTCGAGCTTGCGCGTGGGCGTCGGGCCCGAGTAGGACCGGTCCGAGCCGGGGCTCACGGCCTCCGGGGCGGGGGTCGGGTACGCGGGCAGCGCCGGGGCGGCCGGCGGCGTCACCGGGACGGCCTGGACGGCGCTGGTGCTCGCGGGCTCGTTGTCGTCGTCGGCGACGACCACCAGGGCGATGACGAGCCCGACGAGGGCGACCATCGCGACGCCGAGCAGCGCTCGGACCAGGTTGTAGTGAGACCGGAGAACCACTGCCGGGTGCTGCTTGGGGATCGCATGTCCCATGACTGCCTCCTCTCGGGTCGGCGCCTGGGGGGCCAGCCCGGTGGTTGTTTTGTGCGACGTTGTGGAGCGATCCTCCGGGTAGGCGGTTGCAGCGCGGTGACGCGGCGGTAACAGCTGCGGCAACCACGCCTTGGCGAGCGCTCGCGGGCTGCGGTACGTTGGGAGGACTCCTGGTCGCCCCCGCGTCCACCGCTCGCATGGACTTCCGCATCCTCGGCCCGCTCGAGGCCCTCGACGGACATCAGCGCGTCGCGCTGGGCGGCAGCAAGCGCCGGGCCGTACTCGCGCTGCTGCTGCTGCACGCGAACGAGACGCTCAGCACCGATCGCATGATCGACGAGCTGTGGGGCGACCACCCGCCGGCGGCGGCCGCCAAGACCCTGCAGGTGCACATCTCCCGCCTCCGGAAGGCGCTCGGGGGCGGCTCCGCCGACGTGGTGGTCACACGCGAGCACGGCTACGAGCTCCAGCTCGACCCGGAGCATCTCGACGCGCACCGGTTCGAGCGGCTGGTGGCGGAGGGCAGGAGCGAGCTCGACGCGGGGCGCCCGGAGGCCGCGATGCCGGCCCTCGAGCAGGCGCTCTCGCTGTGGCGCGGGCCGCCGCTGGCCGATCTCGCCTACGAGGCGTTCGCGCAGCGTGAGATCGCCCGCCTCGATGAGCTGCACGCCGTCGCCCTCGAGTGGCTGGTCGAGGCGAAGCTCATGCTCGGCCGCCACACGGAGGTGATCGGTCAGCTCGAGTCGCTCGTCGACGAGCACCCCTACCGGGAGGGCCTCCGGGCCCAGCTGATGCTCGCCCTCTACCGCGCCGACCGCCAGGCCGACGCGCTCCAGGCCTACCAGGACACCAGGCGGATGCTCGTCGAGGAGCTCGGCATCGAGCCTGGCGAGCGCCTGCGCGAGCTGGAGCGCGGCATCCTGGCCCAGGACCCCGGGCTCGCGTCGCCGCACGTTGCCGCCGTGGCTGAGCCGGAGGCCGAGCCCGCGCCCGCCCCGCCGGAGCTGCCCACCGGGGTGGTGACGTTCGTGCTCACAGACATCGAGGGCTCGTCGGGCCTGTGGGAGGCCGATCCGGTGGCGATGGCGGCGGCGCTCGAGCTCCACGACGAGCTCCTCGCCCGCACCGCCGAGGAGCACGGCGGGCGGATCCTGAAGACGAAGGGCGAGGGGGACTCCACCCTTGCCGTCTACCGCCGCGCCTCCGACGCGGTGGCGGGCGCCGTCGCGGTGCAGGAGGCGCTGGCCACGACCGAGTGGCCGGGCGGCCTCGGCCTGAGGGTCCGGGTCGCGGTGCACACCGGGGAG
>JBKGUS010000358.1:0-7813 GCA_046462295.1 Thermoleophilaceae bacterium
CAGTCCGTCCGCAGCCGCCGCGCGGACGCTGGTGCCTGGTCCAGCGCGACGAGACCGGAGTGGTCCGCGGCGGCCTGACGCTCAGGGGGTAGCCATGCAGGAGCTCGTGCCCATCACGATCGGAATCCTCATCGGCGCGGCGTGCGGCCAGCCGGAGGGTCGGCCCGGCCGCACCATCGCGCTCTTCGTCGGCGCCCCGGCGCTCGGGGCCGCGTGGAGCGTGGTGGCGGGGGAAGCCGCCGAGATGCCTGTGCTCGTCCTCTGGGATGCATTCCAGGCCGTCGCGGCGGCGCTGCTCGCGGCGGTGGCGCGGGCCCGCCTCGCTCGAGGACGAAGACCCGGAGGCGCTTGACGTCCTGCCTTTGCGAGCGCCCCGCCTATGTGATGAGGGATCAATGCACTCTGTCGACGAAGTCGCCCTGGCTCGCGTCATCCGCGGCGCGTCGCAACACGGCCGCCGAGGCGCAAAGCTCGACGTCTGCGCTTGGAGGTGGGGTGTGCCGCCGCCCGCCGGA
The DNA here is from genome assembly GCA_046462295.1 of Thermoleophilaceae bacterium. GTDB lineage: Bacteria > Actinomycetota > Thermoleophilia > Solirubrobacterales > Thermoleophilaceae > JACVRW01. The sequence continues at coordinate 516 of JBKGUS010000358.1, forward strand.
CATAGGCCCCCGGGCTCCGGCAGCCGGGGCTAAAGGTCGCGGGAACGATGCCGACTGAGGAGTAACCCCCATTGTTCCCCTAGGTCCAGGAGTCCCGAGCTGTGCCCCCCAGCAAGCCCACCAGCGAGTCGAGCGCCAACGGCATCAGCGCCAGCCTCGGCGACGAGTACGAGGGGCTCCTGACGGAGCTCGTGGACGACCAGGAGGACCACCAGCCCTCCAGCTCCGTCCCCGAGGTCGTCGAACTCGACGGCGAGAAGTCCACCGCCCCGGTCTCGCGCCATCGCGTCCACCTTCAAGGACCCGCCGCGCCGCGACTGGCCGTGCCGATCGTCGTCGGCACGCGCCCGGAGGCGATCAAGCTCGTGCCGATCATCCTCGAACTGCGCGAGAGCGACATCTACCAGCCGATCGTGATCTCGACCGGCCAGCACCACCGCATGGTGCAGGAGATCTTCGAGCTCGCCGGGATCACCACCGACGTGACGCTCTGGGCCGGCACGCGGCGCGAGCTCAACGAGCGCGTGTCCTCGGTGATGCGCCGCTTCGAGGACTTCTGCGTCGAGTGGTTCGGCATCCCGCCCGAGAACGTCGAGACCGAGCAGGTGCTCGAGGGCCGCTGGCCGGCGGCGATGCTCGTCCACGGCGACACCTCCTCGGCGATGGCCGCCGCGCTCGCGGGATTCCACTTGCGCATCCCGGTGATGCACGTAGAGGCCGGGCTGCGCACCGGCGGCAACAATCTCTCGCCGTTCCCGGAGGAGCTCAACCGCCAGGTGATCTCCTGCATCGCCTGCCTGCATTTCGCGCCGACCTCGCACAACCAGGAGAACCTCGTGCGCGAGGACGTGCCGGCGGGGCAGGTCTTCGTCACTGGCAACACCGGCATCGACGCCCTGCGCTGGGCGAGCGAGCTGCCCGTCGAGTTCGAGGACCCGAAGCTGCAGCGGCTGGTCATGGGCGAGCGCGGCATGGTCGTCGTGACCGCGCACCGGCGCGAGAACTGGGGCGCGGGGCTGGAGGGCATCGCGGCCGGCGTGGCGCGCCTGGCCGCCGCCAACCGCGAGGTGGACTTCGTCGTGCCGATGCATCCCAACCCGCGTGTGCGCGAGACGTTGTCGGCGCAGCTGTCGGAACAGTCGAACGTGCTGCTGACCGAGCCCCTGGGGTACGCCCGGTTCGCCCGCCTGCTGCGCCGCTGCGACCTCGTGATCACGGACTCAGGCGGCATCCAGGAGGAGGCGCCGTCGCTCGACAAGCCGGTGCTGGTCACACGCGAGGAGACCGAGCGTGGCGAGGGGGTCGAGGAGGGCACGCTGCGGCTGGTCGGTACCGATTCCGACAAGATCTTCGGTGAGGCGCAGCGCCTGCTGACGGACTCGCGCGCCTACGCCCAGATGGCGCACGCGCCGAACCCGTACGGCGACGGCTACGCCGCCCGACGGATCGTCGCGGCGCTGGAGCATCTGCTGATCGGCGGCGTCGCACCAGCGCCGTTCGGCCCCGGCTTCAACCGCCGCGCGGTGCTGGCGGCCGCCGGCTACCAGAACAAGTTCGTCGAGCCGCTGGAGAGCCTGCTCGTCCACCTCGGCATGCGCGAGTCGGACGAGGACTCGGTGGCCGACGAGCAGTGGCTGTCGTGAGCCTGCCCTTCGAGGGCCTTCCCACCGTCTGGGCGGTGCCCCTGTACGTCGGCTTCGCCGTGATCGTGGCGATGCTCGTGTGGACGGGCCGGCTCTTCGTGCGTGGCCAGCGCGCGCGTGTGCACGCTCCCGACGCGCCGGCGTCCGGCGGCGACGAGTTCGCCTGGATCTTCCTCGTGCCGGCGCTGAACGAGGAGGTGACGATCCGCGACACCGTCGAGCGGCTGCTGCACGTGGACGTGCGGGACAAGCGCATCGTCGTGATCGACGACGGCTCGGACGACAGCACGCCGGAGATCCTCCGCTCGATCTCGCACCCTGACCTGGTGGTCCTCCGCCGCGATCCGCCGGATGCTCGGCTCGGCAAGGCCGCCGGCCTGAACCACGCCTACCAGCTCCTGGCGGACGAGCTCGGCCCCGACGCGGACCGGTCGCGCGTGATCGTGGTGATCGTCGACGCCGACGGCCGGCTCGACCCGGCCGCCCCGCGCTACGCCGCCGCCCACTTCGCCGATCCGGGCGTCGGCGGCGTCCAGTCGCTTGTGCGGATCTACAACCGCCGGCGCTTCCTGACCTGGATGCAGGACGTCGAGTTCTCCGTCTACGGCTACCTCTTCCAGGCGGGGCGCAACGGCTGGGGCACCGCGGGGATGGGCGGCAACGGCCAGTTCAACCGCCTGAGCGCGCTCGACGCGATCGCCGACGAGTCCGGCCCCTGGCGCGACCGCCTGACCGAGGACCAGGATCTGGGGCTGCGGCTGATGGTCGCCGGCTACGAGGGCCGCCAGGAGCTGCGCGGCGTCGTGAACCAGCAGGGGTTGTCCAACCTCCGCCCGCTGTTCCGACAGCGCACCCGCTGGTCCCAAGGCAACCTCCAAGCGCTTTCGCTTACCGACGACGTCCGTCACATGCCGTTCCCCTGGCCAGTGCGCACGGAGGTGCTGCTCTACCTCCTGATGCCGCTCTGGCAGACGATCGTCGGCGTCGCCCTGGCGATCGCAATCATGCTCGCCGCCACCGGCGAGGCGCCATTGTGGGGCGGCGGCCCGACGTGGCAGTTGGCGCTCGTCTACGTGCTCACCTTCGGCGGCACCGTGCTCGGCTGCATCGCCGGCCGCACCTCCTCCGGCGTCAAGGGCTGGGCCGTCGGCTTCCTCCTGGGCCACCTCTATGCCCTCTACACGTGGCTGCTCTGGCCCGTCCTGATCCGCTCCTCGGCCCGCCAGCTCACGGAGCGTCGCGACTGGGCCAAGACCGAGCGCGAGACGATCGACTCACACGCCTCACCCACGCTCGGGCAGCACTCGGACAGGGAGCTCCAGCACGCGGGCCCGTCCCGCCGCCCCCGCGGCTGAGCCGGGAAACCCGCACAGGCACTGACGCTGTTCCGAACAGGCATCGTGGCTCCGTTGCTGGTTCCGCCCCACGAGCCCGGCGGCTCGCGGAACGCCACTCCTCCCACGCGCGCGGCAAAGCGTTCGCTCGGCCACAACGTCATCCTCGCATGTCGTTTCGTTCCGGTCCGCGCTGGTGTCCAAGCAAACAGACCCAAGACGACAGGGGCATGTGACCACCGCGCGTGGCCTCGAGCCCGCCATGGGCTACTACGGCCTACTGGACCGCAACACCGATGGGGCGCCATGAGGAAGGCGAGCAGGTCTTCTGGGTGCGCCGGCACGACGAGTACGACGACGCCCCCTCGAGGGCTACCGCCTGACAGCCCGCGAAGAGCTCAGGGCTTCATCTGCATGCCCGCGTCGTGGGGGCTGCCGCGGTCATGCATCGCGCTGTCCGGTGAAGCGAATCCGGGCACGTCGTCGGGGACCAATGCCACGCCAATGCCCAGCACGAGTAGCAGCACGGCCACGGTGCGGCGTGCTGCCGCCGGCCACGGCAGCAGCTTCTCTCCGGCGATGAACGCCGCGATCAGCGCCATCCAGCTGAGGCTCATCACGCCGACTGCAAACAACGCCGCCATGAGCCCCCAGCAGCATCCGAGGCACCACGCCCCATGCCGGAAACCAAGCTCCAAGCCACCCCACCGGCCGTGGCGCCAGCGCTCGGCTAGAAACATCATGGGGCTGCGGCACTTGACCAGGCATGCCCGTTTGAAGGGCATCAGCTGGTAGACGGCTGCGCCCACGATCACGCCGCCCGTCAGGTAGCGGCCGGCCTCGTCCCATGCGAGAAAAGCCGGGTCGAGCGCGCGCACGAGCTCGATCAGGCCGTAGGCGGCGAGACCCGCGGCCGTCCAAACGCACAGATAGCCGGACACGAAGAGCGCCGTCGCGTCGGGCCCCGCACCCCTTCCTCGCGCGCGATGACCCACCCGCAGCCGGTCGTACATCAAGACCGTCGGAGCCACCGACGGGAACATCATCGCCGCCATCATCACCACCCAGACGGTGACGTAGAAGCCGAGCCCGCCGAGGTCCATTCCCGGCACGGACTCCATGCCGCCCATCCGGTCGTCCGTGACGAGCCAGGCGACCAGGGCAAGCGCGAGCAGCAGGCCGAGCAGGACGAGCTGCGCGCGCCCCGTCCGGAACGCCACCCCCGAGCGACCACTGACCCCTGCCGCCTCCAAGGCTAAGCGGCCCAAGCGAACGGGCTGGCGAAGCCGGAGCGGCCCTCGTAGGCGAAGTCCAGGCCGAACGCGCTGACGTTGGACTTGGTCGCCTTGGCAATCGCAAAGTCGTCTCCGGCCGGGTGGAAGATGCCGACGAGTCTCGCCGGCTCGCCGTCCTCCTTGCCGAACGGGACGACCTCCGTCACCTCGATCTCGCCGTCGTCACCGACCTTGACGCGGTGGGCGCCATTCTGGTGGGACACCTCCAACGCCACACGCTCCGCGCCGAGCAGCTCCCCGACCAGCGGCGCGAGGGCCTCCATCGGGCCACCGAGCTGGCCGGCGAACACGGCGGTGAGCTTGCCGGCCTGCTCGTCAGAAGCCCGCTCATCGATCAGCACGCCGAGGCGCCAGTCACCGTCGCTCATGACCTTCGGCGTGTCACCGACCGCCGCCACGGTGAGGCCGCTCACGTCCACGCCCTCGATGTCGCCGGCCTCCACCTCGAAGACGAGGAAGAAGTGACAGCGATCACGGTCGGCACCAAGGTCCAGCGACACCGTGCAGGGACACGGCACATCGCACGAGCAGTTCTCGAAGTACTGGCCCTGCAGCTTCCACGCCATGCCGTCCTCCTGGATCGTTCAGAGCGAATTCTCATCCTGCCACGTCGCCCGAGTCAAGAGCGCCGCTGTGATCAGTCCGGATACTCGTCCTTGCGCCAGGCACGGGGCTCCTCGGGCGCGGCCTTCGGCGTCCGGTCGAGCAGGAACGAGTTGTACGGCGCGACGAATGGATCGGGTGCCATCACCGTGTAGGTGTGGTACACGCTGCCGTTGTCGCGCGCGAAGACGATGAAGCCCGGGCCCTCGCGCAGGCCGTCCTCGAGCTTGGCCCCGACCTGCCGCCCCCAGTCCTCGAGCCACTCAGGCGGGTTGTCGATCATCCCCTTGACCTCGGGGATCTGTTCGGCCTGCTCGGGCGTGAGGGCAAGCCCGAAGTCGAACGGAAACTCCGTCCCATACGTCGAGACGTAGGGGAACTGCCAGCCCATCCGCTCCTTGTACGCGATGAGCCGATCGATCGGCGCGCGCGAGAAGCAGATCAGCGTCACATCGCGATGGTTCAAATGCACGCGTGTGGCGTCGAGCTCATCACCCAGGTTGGAGCACCCGGGGCAGGCGCCCACCTCGTAGTCGGGCCCGAACATGATGTTGTAGGCGAGGAGCTGCGAGCGCCCGTCGAAGAGCTCGGCGAGCGTCTTCTTCCCATCCTCGGTGTCGAACCGGTACTCCTTCTCCACCGGAACCCAGGGAAGCCGACGCCGCTGCTCGGTCACCCTCCGGCCGAGCTCGGCGTGCTCGGCCTCGAGCTTGGCAAGCTCATCGCGAGCCGCCTGCCATTCCTCGCGGCTTGCAACCTCTTGGTCAGACATCATCCACCTCCGTTGGCCGTTCGTGACGTCAGGGTATTGGCGTTACGTCTTTGACCGCTCAGAGGCTTGGGGGACTTCCGCGAGGGGGCTCGGTCACGTGCCGACGTACGCCGCGAGGTGCTCGCCGGTGAGCGTGGAGCGGGCGGCGACGAGGTCGGCGGGTGTGCCCTCGAAGACGATCCGGCCACCGTCGTGGCCGGCGCCGGGGCCGAGGTCGACGATCCAGTCGGCGTGCGCCATGACCGCTTGGTGGTGCTCGATCACGATGACCGACTTGCCGGAGTCGACGAGCCGGTCGAGCAGGCCGAGCAGCTGCTCGACGTCGGCGAGGTGGAGGCCGCTGGTCGGCTCGTCGAGGACATAGACGCCGCCCTTCTCGGCCATGTGGGTGGCCAGCTTGAGCCGCTGCCGCTCGCCGCCGGACAGCGTGGTGAGCGGCTGGCCGAGGCTGAGGTAGCCCAGCCCGACGTCGGCGAGCCGGCCGAGGATCTTGTGCGCGGCCGGTGTGCGCGCCTCGCCGTCGCCGAAGAACTGCTCGGCCTCGGTCACCGACATCGCGAGCACCTCGCTGATGTCGCGGCCACCAAGCTTGTACTCCAGCACCGACGCATCGAAGCGCTTCCCCTCGCACTCCTCGCAGGTGGTGGCGACGCCGGCCATCATCCCCAGGTCGGTGTAGATGACGCCGGCGCCGTTGCAGTTGGGGCAGGCGCCCTCGGAGTTGGCGCTGAACAGCCCCGGCTTCACGTCGTTGGCCTTCGCGAACGCCTTGCGGATGGGGTCGAGCAGCTTGGTGTACGTCGCCGGGTTGCTCCGTCGCGAGCCGCGGATGGCGCCCTGGTCGACCGTCACCACCCCGTCCCGGCCCGCCACCGAGCCGTTGATCAGCGAGCTCTTACCCGACCCCGCCACGCCGGTCAGCACCACCAGCACGCCGAGCGGGATGTCGCTGTCGACGTCCTGCAGGTTGTGGGTGTCGGCGCCGCGCACCTCCAGCATCCCCGAGGGTTCCCGCACCGACGGCTTCAAGGAGGCACGGTCGTCCAGGTGCCGCCCGGTCACCGTGTCGCTGTCCCGCAGCCCCTCGACAGTTCCCTCGAAGACCACCTCGCCACCGCCGGTGCCGGCGCCCGGGCCGAGGTCGACGACGTGGTCGGCGATCGCGATCGCGTCCGGCTCGTGCTCCACGACGAGCACCGTGTTGCCCTTGTCGCGCAGCTGGAGCAGCAGGTGGTTCATCCGCTCTACGTCATGGGGATGCAGGCCGATCGTGGGCTCGTCGAACACGTAGGTGACGTCGGTCAGCGAGGAGCCGAGGTGGCGGATCATCTTCGTGCGCTGGGCCTCGCCGCCCGACAGCGTGCCCGACGGCCGGTTGAGCGAGAGGTAGCCCAGCCCGATCTCGACGAACGAGTCCAGGGTGTGCCTCAGGGTCTGCAGCAGCGGCGCGACCGACGGCTCCTGCAGGCCGGCGATCCACTCGGCCAGATCGCTGATCTGCATCGCCGACAGCTCCGCGATGTTGCGGCCCTTGATCTTCGAGGACCGGGCCTCCTCTCTCAGCCGCGTGCCGTCGCACTCGGGGCAGGTGGTGAACGTCACCGCGCGCTCGACGAAGGCGCGGATGTGCGGCTGGAGCGCGTCGACGTCC
>JBKGUS010000359.1:0-2883 GCA_046462295.1 Thermoleophilaceae bacterium
CTTCCTCACCTCGCCGACGTTCGGCGGCGCCAGCTGGCTGGCGCACTCCACCCTGCGCTCGGGGGTCTGGGTCGACAGCCAACGGCGCTACGACCAACTCGTCGCGACCGACCGCTTCACGCTCAGCCAGGCGTTCAAGCGGGCCGGATGGCGGACTGTCGGTGACGTGCCGGCGAACAAGCGGGACTGGCCGCAGGGGAGGTCGTTCTACCGCTACGACAAGGTCTACGACCAGCGTAACGTGGGTTATCTCGGCCCGAGGTTCGCTTGGGCTTCCATGCCGGACCAGTACGTCCTCTCGGCCCTGCAGCGCCTCGAGCTCGCGAAACCCGACCGCCCTCCCGTCTTCGCGGAGGTCGACCTGGTGTCGAGCCACGCGCCGTGGACCCGCATCCCCGAGCTGATCGACTGGGGCGACGTCGGCAACGGCTCGGTCTTCAACAGCATCCCGGTGGACCAGGTGACAGAGGCCGCGCTCTGGAGCGACCCCGAACGGGTACGTGCGGCGTACGGCCGGTCCATCGAGTACTCCTTGAACACTCTGGTCTCCTTCGTGCAGCACTACGGCGACGACGATCTCGTGCTCGTCGTCCTGGGCGATCATCAGCCCTGGCTGATCGTCACCGGGCAGGGCCCGAGTCATGACGTGCCGATCTCGGTCATCGCGCACGACCCGGCGGTGCTGGACCAGATCGCCGGGTGGGACTGGGAGGACGGCATGCGGCCCGGCCCGCAAGCGCCGGTCTGGCCGATGAACGCCTTCCGCGACCGCTTCCTCAGCGCCTTCGGCTCCCAACCGGCGGCCAGGTAGCTCGTCGACCGTCCGTCGTCAATGGCCTGGGGCAGCGCGATGCCCGCCCCGGGCGGAAGGCAAGAGAGCAATCTCACCCGCCGACAGCCCGACGTCGAACGTGTGCGCGCCCCTTCGCGCCTTCGTCGCCAGATAACGGGCGTTCGCCGCGGACAGGTGCACGCCCGTCGGCACCAGCGCGGCGACGGTCACCCCGAAGCGTCGGAGCTGCCGGGCCTTGTCCGGGTTGTTGCTGAGCAGCGCGACGCGCGACACCCCGAGCGTCTGCAGCATCTGCGCGGCGACCAGGTAGCTGCGTTCGTCCTCGCCGTGGCCCAGCGCGAGGTTCGCCTCATAGGTGTCCAGCCCCGTGTCCTGCAGCGCGTAGGCGTCGAGCTTGGCGTAAAGGCCGATGCCACGCCCCTCCTGCCGCAGGTACAACAGGAAGCCACCGGAGTTGGCGATGCGCTCGACGGCTTCGCGTAGCTGCGGCCCGCAGTCGCAGCGTTGGCTGCCGAACACGTCGCCGGTGAGGCACTCGCTGTGCGCCCGGACCAGCGGTGCCGGCCCGCGTCCACCGCACGTGGGAGCGGCGGCCCGATCGCCCAGCCCAAAGGCGAGATTCTCCTGACCGTCGACGAGCCCGTCGAAGCTGAACACCCGGGCGGCCGTGACATACCCGTCGGCGAACCGCACGGGCACCGATACCTGGGTGCGGATTGTCGCAGTGGGCAGTCGCAGCGGCGTCGGTCCCGTCGCTCAGTCGTCCTGAAACCGGGGCGAAAGGGCATAGCGCAGCAACACCACGTCGCCGATCTGGCGGACGTCGGCGAGCGTCGCGCGACGGGCCGGGTTCCAGGGGAAGCAGCCGTCGCGCACGAACCTCGGAGCCTGCGAGTCGCCGACGAACACCGGAGCGATGACGAGCTGCAGCTCGTCGACGAGATCGTCGGTCAGGAACTGGGTGTGCACGTTCCCGCCGCCCTCGACCATGAGCCGCTCCACGCCGCGTGCCGCGAGGTCATTGCCGAGCCTGCGCATCTCCACGGTGTGGCCGCCGTCGACGACGGTCGCGACCGGTCCGAGTCGCGCGCGGGCGTCGCCTACGCCCGACCTCGCGCAGTAGACGAGTTTCTCGGCGTCGCCGGCGGTGAAGAAGTCAGCGCCCGCGTCGAGCTCCGCCTGCCGGGTCACGGTCACCTTCATCGGCGACGGCGCGAGCCCGCGGGCCGTCCGCTCGTCGCGGCGCGCCTGCGAACGCACGAGGAGCCGGGGGTTGTCCGTCCGCACCGTCGTCGCGCCGACAAGGATCGCGTCGCACGAGGCGCGGATGGCGTCGACCCGGTCGAAGTCGGCGTCGTTCGACAGCAACAGGCGCGACGCCGCGCTCCCGATGTAGCCGTCCATCGACACGCTGCAGGAAAGCAGGGTGTACGGGCGGTCAGGCATCCGCGGCTCGGTTGGGCTGTGCGACCGCGGCGCGAGGCACCCACGCGGCGACGAGGACCAGCGCACCCGGCAGGCTGGCAACGAGCACCATGACGCCGTACACGACGGCGGTGGCTACGCCCTGCTCCGCACCCAGGCCGGCCGCGGCGAACGCCCATGCCGTCGCACCCTCGCGTGGCCCCCAGCCGGCGACGCTGGGCAGCACCATGACCGCCATCGCGAGCAGGGCCAGCGGCAACATCAGGGAGACTGACGCGGTGGTGCCCGCGGTCCGCGCGGCGATCAAGAACGTGACCGCGTGGCCGATGACGACCAGTGCGGACGCGAGCGCGATCGCCGGCCAAGCCCTTCGAGCCAGGAGCGCGTCGCGGACGTCGCCGGCGATCGCACTTCGCACCCGCGCCCACCGCGAGCGCCCACCACCAGGTCGTGCCCGGCCGATGAGCACGAGGGCGATCACTGTCGCGACGAGCGCCACCACCACCAGCGGGATCGACGAGCGCACCGGCGACGGCAGCGCCAGCAGGACGGCGACTGTGAGGGTGGCCTGCACGACCTGCCCGGCAGTGCGCTCCCATGCGACGGCCCGCAAAGCGAGGCCGACATCGCGCACGTCGCGGCCGTGGCTGACGCCGCGGTGAAGG
>JBKGUS010000360.1:0-7041 GCA_046462295.1 Thermoleophilaceae bacterium
GGGCTCTTCGTCCGGTCGGCAAGCACCTTCCAGACTGCGGTAACGATGATATTCCCGAGGAACAGCACCACCCCGAGAATGTGCAGCGACAGCCAGGCTTCACGACTCATAGCGCACCTCCGTGGTCGTTTGATGGACGGCTGAACGACGTACGACCGCGAGCCGACGAAGTGGAGGGCCGGCAGGCCAGCCCTCCACTTCAGGCACGAGACGAACGTGGTAGTGATGTCCGACTCGTCTGACGCCACTCGAACCACTATGCGGGCGACCCGACCTCGGCGGGGCGTTCGCCGGCGCGGGGTGCTGCCTCGGGGGGCCGCTTGTTGCCGAGGGTGTTCGGCGTCTCGGTGGCTTGCTGCGGCGGCTCGATGGTGAGGTTGGGGAGTAGCCGCTCGAGCCAGCGCGGCATGTACCAGGACCTCTCGCCCAGGAGGGTGAGGAGGGCGGGCACGAGTGTCATGCGTACGATCAGGGCGTCGGTGAGGATCGCGACCGCGAGCAGCAGGCCGAACTCCTTGGGGATGCGGTCGGCGCTGAGGATGAAGGCGGCGAAGACGGTGCCCATGATTACCGCGGCGGCGACGACCACCCGCCCGATCGCCGAGACTCCGTGCTCGACCGCGTCGCGCGTGTTGAGGCCGTGGATGCGCTCCTCCCGGATGCGGCTCGTCAGGAAGATCATGTAGTCCATCGAGAGCCCGAACAGGATCGCGAAGGCGATCGGTGGGACGAAGGTCTCGATCGGCCCCGTCTGGTCGAGGCCGGTGAGCCTGATCAGGTGACCTTTCTGGACGACGAGCGTGAGGACGCCGAAGCCGACGAAGGCGGAGAGCAGGGTGGTGATCGCCGCCGTTGCGGCGATCACGATCGAGCGGAAAGCCATCGCCAGCAGGATGAGCGTGACGCCGATGATGTAGAGCAGGAAGAGCGGCATCCGTTCGAAGATCTGGTCGGCGATGTCCTTGAAGGCGGCGGTCTGGCCGGAGACGTAGGCGACCGCGTCGCCGCCGGTGGTCGCCGCCGGGACGACATCGCCCCTGAGGCGGTCGACGAGCTGGTCGGTCTCCTCGTCCTGCGGGGCGGACTCCGGCGTCACGAAGACGATCGCGACGGTGCCCTCGTCGTTGAGCTGCGGCTCCGCTACGGCGGCTACGCCATCGAGGTCTTGGACGCCGTCGTGGATCTTCTGCGGCGCCTGCTCGTCACCGTTGACGTCGACGACGATCGGGATCGTGCCGTTGAAGCCGGGCCCGAAGCCCTCCGCGAGCAGGTCGTAGGCCTTGCGGCTGGTCTGCTCCACGGGCTGTGTGCCCTGGTCGGCGGCGCCCAGGCGTACGAGCGTCGCGGTCGAGGCCAGGCCCAGGACGAGCAGCAGGACAATCGGGAAGACGACGCGCGCGTGTGCGGTCACGAACCGTCCCCAGCGGGCGACGAGGGTCTTCTCGCGGCCCGCGTCCGAGTCGTCGGACTGCCCGAGGAACGGCACCTTCAGCCGGTCGATCCGGTGCCCGAGGAGCGCCAGCACGGCCGGCAGCAGCGAGTTGGCGATCAGGACGGTGGTCAGCACGCCGAGCGCGCTGCCGATCCCGAGCTTGGTCACGAAGTCGAGGCCGATGAAGGCCAGACCGGATACGGAGATGGCGACCGTGAGGCCGGCGAAGAGGACGGCGCGGCCTGCCGAGGCGCCGGCCTCGGCGGCGGCGTCCCGCGGTGAGAGCCCATCGTGGAGGAGCTGCTTGAAGCGGGTGACGATGAAGAGCGAGTAGTCGATCCCCACGCCCAGCCCGATCATCGAGACCAGGATCGGCGTGACCGTGTTGATGGGGGTGAAGCCCGCGAGGATGAACAGCAGCAGGAAGGCCGTCGCCACGGCTGTTAGCGCGAGCGCGATCGGAACGATCATCGCCGCGAAGGTGCGGAAGACCAGCAGCAGCACCAGGATCGCCGCCAGCAGGCCGAGCAGCTCCGACGCCCCTTGCTCGATGGGCGGAAACTCGGCTTCGCCGTTGAACTCCACCGTTACCCCCGCCGGCTCGACGGTCTCGCGGACGGCCTCTTGCACTGCGACGACCGCCTCGCGGTCCTTCTCCTCGATCCTCTGATCGAACTGAGCCTCGGCGTAGGCGACGCGGCCGTCGTCGGAGAGTGTCTCCTGGGCGAACGGATCGCCCACGCTGACGAGCCCGGCGCGGGCGTCGGTGGCCTCGAACTCCTTCGACCCGAGGCGCTTGATCGCGGCCTCGACGGCCGATCGGCGCGCCGGCGTGTCGAGCCGCTCGCCCTCGGGCGCGGCGAGGACGACGTTCAGCACGCCACCCTGCTTGGAGGCGAACTCGGACTCGATCAGGCCGGTTGCCTTCTGCGTATCGGAGCCCGGGATCTCGAACTCGTCCCGCAACCCGCCCCCGACCATCGCCACCAGGACGATCAGCAGGGCGACGATCCCGACCCAGCCGAAGACGACGTGCCACGGATGCGTGGCGGAGGCCCGCGTCCAGCGCGCGAATGCTCCCGTCGCCAGACGTTCGTGGGCCGCGCGGTGGTCCGGGGCCGGCACCGTAGCGCCGTTGCTCGATGGGTGTGCTGTGCGTGGCATAGGCACCCTCCTTGGTTCGGGTTCTACGTCTCACGAGGAACTCGGGTCGACGTAGCTGCTTGTGCCACGATGTTGGCGGGCGGCGCGGCGCCGGACATCGGGCGCACCCCGAAACTGCGACCCGAAGATTCCGCCGATTCCCCCGAGTCGGATGCCTCGTAGACTCTCTGGGGGCATGGGCGAGACCGGCGTCTCCACGCGGTCGGCGGAGCAGGAGCGGCTCCTCGAGCGCGAGGGCGAGCTCAGGATGTTGGCCGAGCTGATCGAGCTCGCCGCGGCGGGCGAGGGAAGGCTCGCATTCGTCGAGGGGCCGGCGGGCATCGGGAAGACGCAGCTGCTGACGGAGGCGCGGAACCGCGCGAACGAGGGGGGGTTCGAGCTGCTCTCCGCGCGCGGCGGGGAGCTCGAGCGTGAGTTCGCGTTCGGTGTCGTGCGCCAGCTCTTCGAGCCGGTCGTCGCCGACGGCGAGGTTCGCGCGAGGCTGCTGGTGGGGGCGGCCGCTCCCGCCCGGGCAGTGTTCGAGACACCCGAGGGCGGGTTCGAGGCCGAGGCCGACGCGTCGTTTGCCGTCCTCCACGGCCTGTTCTGGCTCACGCTGAATCTGAGCGCGGAGCGTCCGCTACTGCTGGTCCTCGACGATCTGCATTGGTGCGACCACGCCTCGCTGCGCTTCCTCGCCTACCTCGTACGCCGGCTCGAAGGAGCGTCCGTGCTCGTCGTCGCGGGGCTGCGTTCGGCCGACCCGGGCGTCGACGAGGCGCTGCTCGGCGAGCTCGGCACGGATCCGCTCACTGTCGTGCTCCATCCGGCGGCGTTGAGCGGCGAGGCGGTCGAGGAACTCGTCCGTCAGCGGCTCGGCGAGATCGCCGAGCGCGCGTTCACGGCCGCCTGCCGGACGGTCACGGGAGGCAACCCGCTGCTCGTCAGCGAGCTGCTGAAGGCGCTCATCACCGAAGGCGTACAGCCGGTTGCGGTCAACGTGGGCGTGGTCAACGAGCTCGGCCCTCGCGCGGCCTCTCGTTCGGTCTTGCTGCGCCTCGCCCGCCTCGAGTCCGATGCGCGGGCGGTGGCGTGTGCGCTCGCAGTGCTCGGCGACGGGGCTGACCCACGCGTCGTGGCCGCCCTTGCTGGCGTGGACGAGCTCCAGGCGGCGCGGGCGACCGACGCGCTCGCGCGCGTCGAGATCGTGCGTGCGGATCCGCCGCTCGGGTTCGTCCATCCGCTCGTCGGCGACGCGGTTTACCACGACGTGCCCCCGGGTGAGCGGGCGCTCCTGCACGAGCGCGCGGTCGACGTGCTGGTCAAGGCCGACGCGCCGGTCGAGCGGGTGGCCGCACACCTGCTGGCGATCCCTCCACGCGCCGACGCGTCCCCGGTCGGGGTCCTACGCCGCGCGGGCGCGGCCGCGCTCAAGAAGGGCGCCCCGGAGAGCGCGGTCGCCTACCTGAGGCGCGCGCTTTCGGAGCCCCCGGCGGCCGAGACGCGCATGCAGGTGCTGCTCGAGCTGGGACACGCGGAGGCGCTCACGAGCGGCCCGGACGCGGCCGGTCATCTGCTCGAGGGGTACGCGGCACTCTCCGACCCTGTGGCTCGGGCCCGCGTCGCCCAGGTCCTCGCAGGTGCCCTGCTCTTCACCGGCCGGCCACAGGACGGTGCAGCCGTGGCCCGCGAGGCCGCCGCCGCGCTCCCGCCCGAGCAGCCTGACCTGCGCCGGTCGCTCGAGGCCTTCGCGCTCGGCGCCGCCCTCTTCGGTGCAGGCGGCTATGCAGAGTTTCCGCGCCTGGAAGATGACGTCGATCGCGACGGCGGCGTGGGAGGGAAGATGTTGACCGGGCTTACGGCGCTCGCGCGGGCCTACGCCGGTGAGCACCTGGAGCAGCCCGTCCGGCTCGCCCTCGACGCCCTTGCCGGCGGGGAGCTCGTCGCGGCCGACCCGTCCGGCATCCCGACGATGGCGGCGATCCTCGTGCTGGTCTTCGCCGACCGCGACGAGGCGATCAAGAGGCTCGACGAAGCCCTCGCCGAGGTACATCGAAGCGGATCGCTGTTCGGGATCGCCGGCGTCCGGCTGTTCCGCGGGCACGCACTGCTGAAGCGCGGCGAGCTCGCCGAGGCGAGAGACGAGCTCGAGACGGCGACACACGACCTGCGCATGTGGGGCTACGGACCCGGCGCGCGGATCTACGCGACGGCGTTCCTGGGAGCAACGCTTGTCGCGATTGGCGATCTCGCGGCCGCACGCAAGCTGCTCCCCGACGCCGAGGAGCCACAAATCGTGGCCGACGGAGCGCGCTTCTGGCTCAATAGCAAGCTCGAGCTGCTCGTGGCCGAAGGTCGTCATGACGAGGCAATCCGCGTCGCCGAGCTGCTCCGATCGCATTACGGCCACGTGCTCCTGCCGGCAGCCGGGCACTGGCGTTCGCTAGCGGCGGAAGCGCTCGACCGCCTCGGACGCCGCGACGAAGCGCGCGCTCACGCCGAGGAGGAGCTCGAGTTCGGCCGGCGCTGGGGCGCGCCCGGGACGGTCGGTCGGGCGCTGCGCGTGCTCGGGACGGTCGAGCGCGAGACCGGGCTCGAGCGCCTCGGCGAGTCGGTCGACGTCCTCTCCGGGTCATCGGCGCGGCTCGAGCTGGCGAAGTCGCTGGCCGGGCTCGGCTCGGCCTTGCGCCGTTCCCGGCGCCCGAGCGACGCGCGCGAGCCGCTCCGCCGTGCGCTCGAGCTTGCGGAGCTGTGCGGGACGCCCGGGCTCGCGGAGCACACGCGGTCGGAGCTCTACGCCACCGGCGCACGACCGCGCACGACCGCGCTGCGAGGCCCGGAGGCGCTGACTGCGAGCGAGCTGCGCGCGGCGACGCTCGCGGCCGAGGGGCAGACGAACCGCGAGATCGCCCAGGGGCTGTTCGTTACGCCCAAGACCGTCGAGGTGCATCTGACGAACGCCTACCGCAAGCTCGGCATCCGCTCCCGCCGGGAGTTGCCGACCGCGCTCGCCGCCGCGTAACGGCGACGGCGTCGTGCAGTCGAATCCCGACCTGCCGCCCTGCACCGCTCCGTTGGCGTAGCGGAAGTCGAGGGTCGAGCTGCACGTCTGTGGCAGAGTCGCCGCTGCAATCGAAGTGCGCCGTCGCAACGGGGACGTGGTGCAGGCCGAGGCGTTGTAGACGACGGCCCCCTCTCAGGATTGGGGGCAGCCACCCCGTCAGCGCCAACCCGGCGACGAGCCCGAAAGATTCGGGGGGTGGGTTAGGGGTTTCCGCGATGCGGGGGAAGGCGCCGAGCAGCCAGAGTGCGGACGTGCCACCGTCGAACCGGTAGGGAGAGCAGCAATGCCAGCGCTCGAGATCCACTCGTACTCCGAGGACTTCCGTGAGGCAGCCGCGCGCCTGCTCGCCGCCCGCCACATGCGCGGGCGCGCGGCTGAGCCGCTGCTGCCCGAGATCGATGACTTCGCGGCCCACATTCCGGCCGGCGAGGGGGCGGTCGCGACACGCGGCGGCGAACTTGTCGCCTACCTGATCGGGTCCGTGCGAGCCGACCGAGCCGAGGTCGGCCTGGCCGGTGTCGCGGCCACCGAGCCCGACGCGGTTTGCGATCTCTACGCGTACCTCGCGCGCACGTGGCCGCCCCGTCACCAGGCGATCGTTCCCGCATCGGAGGGCGCGCTCGTCGACGCGTTCTTCCGCCTCGCGCACGGCCTCCAATTCATGCTCGCGGTACGCGAGACCGAGCCCGCCACACCGGTTGACTTCGGCGGCACCATCCGGCCGGGGACGCCCGACGATCTGAAGGCCGTCGCGGACTTCGACCGGATCCTCTGGAGCCTGCAGGCCAACTCACCGAGCTTCTCCGGGCTTGACCTCGCCGCCGAGGACTTCGAGGCGGAGTGGTCCGACCTGTGGGACGACCCGCTCTTCCCACTCCACGTTGTCGCCGAGCGAGATGGACGCGTGATCGGACACGCGCTCCTCTACCGTCGACCGGCCGGCGATCTGCGCGTCCCCGACGACAACGTCGACCTTGCCCACGCGGCCACGCTCGAAGAGGTACGCGGCTCGGGCGCCGGCCTCGCGCTCACGGCCCATATTCTGAACTGGGCGCACGAACACGGCTTCCGCTCCATCACGACCGACTGGCGGTCCGTCAACCTCCTCTCGTCACGCTTCTGGCCCAAACGGGGCTGGCGCCCGACCCACTACCGCCTGTACCGCGCCGTCCCCTGAGGCCGCTCCGCCGGTCGGTGACGGATCTGACCTCGTTGCCCTGCGACGGCTCTCGCCGCCGGGCGTTGCGACGCCGGATTCAATGAAAACCGGTACCACGCCCGGCGGTCTGGCCGGTCATCTGCCCTGCGGGGATTTGCGGCTCGAGGCGGCCCAGCCGGCTATTTCCGGTGCCGGATGAGCGCGGGATGAAAAGAAGCCGGCGGTCGTTTGCGCCGAGATCGA